>NZ_CFRCNA010000003.1:0-85769 GCF_986145555.1 Fannyhessea sp. | reverse complement strand
GCCTCTCTTCCAGGCTCTGTTATCGTCTTTGGTATTTTGCTTTATTCTGCTCAACAATATGCCGACTTCTCAGGTGGTATCGATATGGTAGAAGCCACTTCTGAGTTTTTAGGTATTCCTATGCAAGCAAACTTCCGTCGCCCGTATTTTTCTATTTCACTGGCCGATTTCTGGAGACGCTGGCATATCTCTTTAGGTCTTTGGATGAAAGACTACGTATTTTATCCTTTAGCACTTACCCGTCCCATGAAAGCTTTAGGCAAGTGTGTAAAAACGCACATCTCTTCTCACTTAGGGAAAACCCTTCCTGCAGCCCTTGCCAATATCTTTGTATTCTTACTCGTAGGAGTTTGGCATGGTGCTGATGCACACTTTATTTGGTGGGGACTCTATAACGGTCTTGTAATTGCCACATCAGATATTGCAAAACCTCTTACCCAAGGCTTAGCACATCTTTTGCACATTAACCAAAAAACCCGCAGCTACCATGTATTCTCGGTTATTCGCTGCTTTATCGTGGTAAACATTGGCTGGTACTTCGACCGTATCTTTGATGCACAAACCTCGTTTATCTGCCTCTACAACACGGTGTTCTCGTTTCGCGCACAAGACTTTATTACAACCTTGCGCACTATAGGAATTCATCAGGATAAGATAAGTGCGCTGTGCCTTTCTTTTGTGATGTGGTGTATCGTTTTTGCAGTAAGTTTCTATCAAGAGCAAGGCCACGATATATTTACGTTTTTATCGAAACAATCGTATATTGTTCGTATCCTATTGTTTGCACTCTTTGGTCTTTTGATTACCTTGGCATGCATCTTTAATGTGGGAGGAGGGTTCATGTATGCAAATTACTAATAAATCCTCACAACATACGCCAGAGTCTACAAGCACGCCTAAAACCGTGAAAGAGTCTTCGTCCGCGAGCACGCCTTCGTGCTCACAAGTGCAACATGCATCATCAGCATTAAACAACAATAAAGACACAAAACATAAGCGCTTCTTTATACGTAAAATCAAGATTGCAATCTTATCTTGTGTTCTGCTTGGTATTATTGCAGTTTGTTATGCGCATATCTTTTCGTTATATGCTCCTTTGGCGCAAGTAAGCTGGAATGATTTTAGAGAAGCTCCCACGTGCGATACGGTTATTGTGGGATCTTCGTATGCACAGCGCGGTATAAATCCTCTTGTGTATGATGATGCGCGCACAGAACTTTCAGGCGAGCAAAATCCTTCTACTTATAATCTTGCAACGCCTGGTCAGGTTTTATCTTCCACCTACGATACGGTGCTTGAGGCTATTGAACATAAGCATGTTAAACGCGTTATCTTGGGTATTGGTTTATATTCTCTTGATAATCCATATAACGTTCGTGCCGAAGTACCCTATCTTTATGCACGTTATCAACATGATCCCATCACGCTTGCTCAAAAATTGGGGTCACTTGCGCTGCGAAAAGAAACATTTGGTGCAAAGGACTCACTGAATGTTTATTTTCCTTGGGTATTTACACCTGCGCGCACGCCACAGGCGCTTTATTATAACGTGATGTCTCGTTTGACTCACGAACCTTATGGCTTAGCAGCTCAAAAGGTAACGAAAGATTGGACGTATGGCGGACGAGGTTATGGTAATTATAACTGGGCTTTGGAAGATGGAAATTATGATACGTCAGCTCAAGTATATGGTTGGCCTCGTCTTAATCAAAAGAGCTTTGAATATCTAGAACAAATTGCCCGTCTTTGCCAAGATCGTGGTGTTTCGTTCATCTGTATAGCCACACCTCATCCAGCGTTTGATATTGCGGCATTTGGTTCATTTTATCCAAAAACCATGCAGCGCGTACGTGATATTGTTGAGGGTGCCAATGGTGTATATCTTGATTGTAATATGTGTAAAGAGGGTGTTCTTTCATTTTCGCGTTCGGAGTTTGCCGACTTTGAACACTTAAATACAGCTGGTGCCCAACATTTTTCGCGTTACTTGGCTAAACTTATATATCGTATAGATATGCACGAAGATGTTTCGCAGGATTTCATTTCGTATGACGAATGGGATACTTGGATGAAACAGTACAAGGCAACGAAGGGTAACTCATGAAGTGCGTTTTAACTTGGTTGGAGCAATCTGCTGCACAAAGGCCGCACCATTGTGCGGTAAGTGATCCACATCTGTCTCTTACCTATGAAGAGCTCTTACACGCAGCACAAAGTTTTGGTACGTATTTTGCAACAGCAGATCATGCTGCTGCGCGCCAATCTATTGCTTTTTATCTCGAAAAAAGCTCGTACGCGCTTGCTGCTATGCTTGGAGCGGTGTATGCAGGAGATTATTATTCGGTTCTTGATACACGACAGCCTGTTGTTCGTATTCACGAGATATGCCAAACGCTTAATCCACAGGTAGTTGTTACTGACGATGAGTTTTATGAGCAGGCTTTAGCACACATAGATACAACGCGTTATAAGGTTGTTCGTTTATCCGAAATATTGGATACCGCAATAAATACTGACGTTTTAGCTGCATGTCAGCGTGCGCTGTGCGATATCGATCCCTTGTATGTTAATTTTACCAGTGGATCTACGGGAAAGCCCAAAGGCGTTGTTGTTTCTCATCGTTCGGTTATTGATTTTATTCCAATATTTACCTCTACGTTTCATATGGATAGCGATGATATTTTTGCCAATCAAGCTCCCTTTGATTTTGATGTGTCGGTAAAAGATATTTATTCTGCGCTCTACTTGGGTGCAACGCTTCAAATTATTCCTCGTGAGTATTTTAGTGTTCCTACCAAACTTATGGACTATCTGGTAGAGAACAAGGTAACTACGCTTGTTTGGGCGGTAAGTGCCTTGTGTTTTGTATCAATTATGAATGGCTTTGATTATAAAGTTCCTACCACCATTAAGCGTGTGCTGTTTTCGGGCGAAGTTATGCCGATAAAACAGCTTGCAAAGTGGCGTAAATATCTTCCTGATGTTACCTATGTTAATTTATATGGGCCTACAGAAATCACCTGTAATTGCACCTATTTTGTGGTTGATCGTCCGTATCAAAAGGGCGAAGTTATTCCTATTGGCAAGCCATTTGATAATGAGCGTGTGTTTTTGATTGCTTCGCGTGACGAAAACGAGGATAAAGCGTGTGCGGTTGCGGATGAAGACGCTCTTAACAGCGGTGATACTCGTGAATATCAAGTTACCAAAGCAGGTGTAGAAGGCGAAATTTGTGTGAGCGGAACGGCACTTGGTTTGGGCTATCTCAATGAGCCTCAAAAGACCGCTGCTGCGTTTGTACAAAATCCGTTACAAAACAGCTGGTTAGAGCCTTTATATCGTACGGGTGACATGGGCTATTTTGATTCTTGCGGAAATCTTGTATATACGTCGCGCAAAGATCATCAAATTAAGCATCTTGGTCACCGCATTGAGCTTGGTGACATTGAGGCTGCTGCCATGAATATCGATGGGGTAGAGCAGGCGGTTTGTACCTATGATAGTAAGCGTCATCGCTTGCACCTGTTTTATATGGGTACGGCTTTGCACTCAGATGTTGCAGATGCACTTCACCACAATTTACCTCAATTTATGATCCCTAATACACTTGAGGCGCTTGAGAAGTTGCCCCTTACTAAAAACGGTAAGGTTGATCGTCAAGCTTTAATGAAAAAATAAGGAAACGATATGGATATACAAGAACTTGCAACAATTGCACAAACATATGCCACGCCCACCTATATCCTTGATGAACAGGCTTTTAAGCAACGTCTTGAGCATGTTAAAAAGATTATGGGTACTTCAATTGATTTGTGTTATTCCATTAAGGCCAATCCTTTTCTTTCAAAAGCTGCACAAGCATGTGGCTTTCAACTGGAGGTTTGCAGTCCTGGCGAATTGGAAATCTGTAAACGTTTGCATGTAGATCCAAAAGCCATTGTGTATTCAGGTGTTTGCAAACAAACGGATGATATACAAGCTGCGCTGCGTTACGGTGTGGGCGTTTGTACAGCCGAATCGGTTTTGCAAGCATTGCTTATTGAACGCGAAGCGGCAAAGTTAGACAAGCAAGGCCTGCTTTCAAAATCACCTGTACGCGTTTTATTGCGTCTTAATGCAGGTAGTCAGTTTGGTATGTGCCAAGACGATTTGGAGCACCTTATAAATAATCGCGCTCAATTTATGCATTGTTCGTTTGTGGGTATTCATTATTTTGTAGGAACTCAGCGCAAAAAACTTACGCACCAAGAAAAAGAATTAGTTCGTTTAGAAGCGCTTATCGATGAACTTGAAAGCAAATACAATTGGAAATGCCAGCGTTTGGAATACGGCCCTGGCCTTGCATATCCCTATTTTATCGATCAAGATGCCTCTGATACGCTTTTGCCTGCAAAAGAGCTTGCACCTGCCTTGCAACGAATAGCAAATCGTGTACCACTGACGGTTGAAATGGGGCGTTTTTTTGCAAGCGCATGTGGAACCTACCTTACGCGTATTGTTGATATTAAGCATGGTCAGGACACAAAAACAAACTATGCATTTATTGATGGCGGCATTAATCATGTGTCTTATCTAGGTCAAATGATGGGGTTAAAATGTCCGTCTATCATCAATGTGAGCCAGCAACAAGCAACGTGTCTTGATGCGTCTACGTGCGAGGATGAGGCGAAGTCAAAATCGGCTTTATCTACGCAATCGCAATCTACGCCTGAAGAGCCGCAGCCTTTTGCACAGACTGATGAGAGCAAAGGCGGACGTTTTACCAGTTCATGGACGTTATGCGGGAGCTTGTGCACTACTTCGGATGTTTTGGTAAGAGAATATGAATCTTCGCTTGGTTTAAATGATATACTTGCTTTTCAACATATAGGTGCGTATTCTATCACCGAGGCAATGTATCTGTTCTTAAGTAGAGACATGCCTCGCATTGTCATTCGTAAAGCGCATGGTGTTTACGAATTGGCACGTGATTTTATACCAACAAATGTATATAATTGTCCGCAAAATGCGGATAAATAGTGATCTATCTCAAAGGAGCACGTCATGGATGACATTACACTTGATGCAGTAATTGCAATGCTTTCTGATATCAATGATGAGGTTGATTTTTCTACCGAGGACAAGTTGGTAGACAATAGAATATTGGATTCTTTTGACATCCTCTCTGTTATCTCCGCAATTGATGATGAGTTTGATGTTTCTGTTCCTGCAAAAGAGATCGTCCCAGAAAACTTTAATAGTGCGCAAGACATTTACGAAATGATTGTTCGTTTAGCTGATAGCGAATAGACTTGAGCATGGCCGCTCAATAGCCAATCATGAACGAATAAATTGTATGCGCATTACAACAAAATTATGCGTGCACGATACGCATGATTGAAAGCTCATCTCTGTTGTAGTTATGCGGTGCGCTAAATTGGTTGTGCTTGTGCTAGTTGGCAAGTTTTGTGCAAGTTACGCGTGAGTTTTAAGCACGCTATCATATGTATGATAAAACCTCCCAAAGCCTTTGTGTGACTTTGGGAGGTTTTTTGTGTGAGGGAGCTTTTCGTATGAGACATCATAGGGTTTATGTATCACTACCTCGTGCGTTTATAGGTATGGCATTAGCTCTTGTGTTTGCGTGGTATGGATTTACTACAACACCGTTGTCGTATGTTCTACCTGCGCAGATGCAACCAGCATATATGCGCCGCGCTCCACAAGTGCGCCTTTCTCAGCCTACGCAGTGGTCTGGCGAGCATTATCCCGATTATGTGCGCGTTGTTTCGGGTGCATATATTGATAGCGATGTGCCTGTGGGTGCTGTTGTGTACAGTCCGCTTGATGCGTATGGTAGAGCCGTAAAAGTTGAGGGTTGCGTAACGTATGACATGATGCAGCACGGCAGTAAGCGTCAACGAGAAGAGCTCCCTAATCCTAGTGGTTGGGGATATAACAAAAAGGTTGCCATAAAGTTGCCGCAGGGTCGTGTGTATCATGGCTGGTTTTGGAATAGAAGCCATATGCTTGCAAAATCATTGGGTGGTGAGGAAAAGCTTGAGAATCTTGTATGTGGCACGCGTATGCAAAATGTGGGTGCTCACGACGATAAAGGAGGGATGGATTATTGTGAGGCAAAAACTCGACTGTGGCTTAAATCACATCCAGATGGATATGTGTACTATATTGTCACAGCACTTTATAGAGCTGATGAACTAGTTCCACGGAGCGTGGTGGTTGATATGCTTTCAAGCGACCACACAATCAATGAAGAAGTGGAAGTTTATAACACGGCTTTAGGATACGAAATAAATTATAGTGACGGCACATTTAAGCAAAAATCCGAATGATACAGATATTATCTACGTGATAGGTTGAGTGTTGCTATTTTGCGGCTTACGAGCTTTGTTGTGCGTGTGCCGTATACGCTGTGTATGCTGTGTCCGCTGTGGTTTGTAGCACTATTGCGCAACATAGAGCTTGATAGAAGCTCCTTTTGTCTTTAAAGTTCCTGGTGCAGGGTCTTGGGCAATGACGGTACCTTTTGCAGCTTGGGAATTCTCTTCGTATTCAATGCGGTCTTTAACAAAAAATGAGGTGTCAGCAATTGCTTTAAGTGCGTCTTGCTCGGTAAGTCCTATAAACGACGGTACTTCGCGTGAGTCTTGGCTCAATTTTCCAACTTTGAGGATTACGGTACTTCCACGCATAACGTTTTCGCCTGAACTTGGTGTTGTTGCAATAACCTTTCCAATTTGGTCGTTAAGGGTAGTTGTCTGTTCTTCCACTTTAACGTTAAGATTTTTGCTTTGTAGCTCTGCTGTTGCTTCATCTACTGAAACACCTACATAGTTATCCATGGTTTGACCTTTGAGGATTCCAAAGCATTGGGTAAGAATGGTAGATGAAATAAGGATCGAGCAGACAAGTGCAATTGCAATTGCTTTAAGAAGAAATGGCAAGTCTTTAAGCTTTTGAACTGCAGATTTTTGCATAGTTGTCATGTCTTGATAAGTAGCAGGAACGTATAAATCACTTTCGGGTATCTGTGCATCGGTATATTCGTGAGTTGGAACTTCGGGAGTATCTTTTATATGCTTTCTGGTAAATAGATTGTCGTTTCCAATTTCAAATAAGGCATGTAAATCATGGGTAAAATTTTCGCTCATAGATTTTTTAGATTCATGCGCATTGCTTAAATCAACAATGGTGTGGCTGTGAGATGGCATATGCATATGCGGAAGATTTTTTAGCATATGTTTTTTAGAATTGCTCGGCAATGATGTTCCCTTATGAGCCCTACAGATACCGTGTGTTGCATAAAACACCTTACATATCATACGAATAATTATAAAACTATGCAAGTTATTCTATAAGGTATGTGAAGTGATCTAGAAATATTAGATGAATACCTTGATGGTCTATATACATACGAGCCCGCGCGTAAACTTGCCTCTTATAGGTATGACCCGTATAATCTTTGATAGATGACCACGCAATCTAGGTGTTACAGGTTATGATATAAGACCATGATTCACAATGTTTGGTGTACGTTCAGAGGTATTTTGCAGGATAGGGGGTAGCGATGTCGGGCTTTGCATGTTGTGATTGCATTTTTTGCAATTGTTCGCGCGATGAGCAAACGGGCTTGTATCATGCGGTCTGTTCAAAGGGTTATACGCTTGCTAATCCTCATGATATGCGCGTTCCCCAAAAATACTATGCACCTACGCCGCGTGTATTTGTTCCTGTAACCGACCCTTTTGGCCAACAATACTTTAGAACACATGCAACATGTGCGCAGTTTCAGCGACCTATGGACGCTGAGCCTTCCCACCATTTTTGGGATGTTATGCGCTTACACGGTAAGCGTTAAGTGTGCGCACTTTCACTTATTTTGTCTCGATAATTTTTTCTCTATCTTTGATGTCTTGCGTGCAATGAGGACAACGTAGTGCCTTTTGGTCAATTTTTTCGTAGCACAAAGGACAACGTACAATTGTTTCGGGTTTTTCGTCAAGTGAAATTCCTATAAGTTCCCCTCCTGCTTTCTTTAAGGTATTGATGCCTTTTACCAGCAAAAATACGATAAACGCCACAATAAGGAAATTGATAATTGAACTTAAAAATGCACCAAAATCTATATGTGTGCCCGGAACTACCAGACCTGAAATAGTGGTTTGTCCTCCTGTAAGAAAAACTATGAAGGGGTTGATGATGTTATTTACCAAAGAATTGACAATTGAGGTTAAAGCGCTTCCGACAATGACACCAACAGCCATGTCTACGACATTGCCTCGCATAATAAAGTCTTTGAATTCTTGTATAAATTTTTTCACGTCATCAACCTTTCACGTTGTTTATGCACGCAGACATTATAGGGTCTGACCAGTTTCTGCTAATTCAGTGAGTATTAAACGTGTCTGCAATCAATATCGCTATCCAAACAGATGGTAACAGGGCCATCATTTATAAGATGTACCTGCATATCTGCACCATACACGCCTGTTTGACAGCGGATATGATGTGCTTGTATGCACGCACAAAAATGCTCGTACAAGCTGCGTCCCTGCTCAAATGCTGCTGCGTTGGTAAATGAGGGGCGCCTTCCGTGGCGACAGTTGGCATACAGTGTAAATTGGCTTACAGCTAAAATTTCACCGTCAATGTCTTTAATCGAGAGATTCATTTTTCCGTTACCGTCGTCAAAAATCCGCAGACCCAGCGCTTTATCGCAAAGAGCTTCAACGCTTGCACGCGTATCATCTGATCCAATTCCTACCAAAATCATAAGACCTTGTGCGCATTGACCCACTATTTTATTGTCGATTTCTACGCGAGCTTCTTGCACGCGTTGAAGCACCAATCGCATATTAACCTCATGTCTATATTACTAAGCTATACCCTCAAATTATAAGTTGTAAAGTGCGGTAAATTTTTGCGTAAGATAGTCTAGGTAGTACGTAGTGGTAAGCGCTTCACCGCTGGCTTGTTCGATGAGCTCATGTGGCGTGCGACTACGACCATAGCTCCAAATATGGTCTTTAAGCCACAGGCGAATAGGAGCTAAATCACCCGAGGCAAGCACGTCGTCCCATGCAATACCAGAAGCGATCATAGCGTGCTTAAGCTGTGCGCCAATGGCGTCACCTACCGCATAGCCTGGGAAATAGCCTAAATATCCACTTGACCAGTGCATGTCTTGAAGCGCTCCATGAGCAGGATCGTTTACCTCTACGCCAAGATACTCTTTGTAGAGTTTATTCCAGGCAGCAGCTACGTCTTCAACATCTAAATCACCTGCAAACAGCTGCTTTTCAATTTCGTAGCGAATCATAATATGAAATGGATACGTTAGTTCATCGGCATCCATACGAATAAGCCCTGGCTTTACCGCGTTAGAGACTTGCCAAAACTGTTGCGGTGTAACGCGTCCAAGCTGACCTTGAAAATGATGCGCCATTAAGCGCAAAATGTGTGGTGCAAAGTTGCGGTCGCGCGCAATGTAATTTTCAAAGAATCTCGATTGAGATTCATGAATACCATAGGATGTGCCGCCTTTAAGCGATGTGCAGTCATAGGCGGGATTAACACCTGTTTCGTAGAGTGTGTGCCCACCTTCGTGAAACATCGAAAAGACATTTGAGAGCACATCATGCTCATGGAGATGAGTTGCAATAATGCCGTAATTAATTGAAGGAGCATCTGAGTAGGGGTGCTCGGTATCTACGATGACCACATGGTTTTTATCGAGACCCATAAGATTAATAATGTCATGCGCAAGCAGACGCTGTCGCATAATATCAAATTTACCTGCAAAAAGTGAGGTATTTGGCCTAAAACCTTTATTTTGTTTGATCAAAACATCGTGGAGCAAAGGTGCAATTCCCGATTTTACTTCTTCAAAAAATGTGTCCAAAAACGCGTGAGTTGTTCCGTGTTCATATTCATCGAGCCACACGTCATAGGGGTCTTTTTTACTATCGCGTGCCTGTGCAATTTCTTTCATCATGTCAATAATTTGCTTCAAATAAGGAGCAAACATTTCCCATGAATTTTGTGCTTTTGCCTTGTGCCATGCGTCATCGGCTATGCACGTAAGTTCTGCAAATTTTTGTGCAAGCTCACGTGGAACGTCCACAAGTTTTTGGCGGTCATGCTGCAAAATGGCAACCTGCGCTTTTTGCGTTTGCGTCAAAACAGCGCTTGGACAACTAAGTCGTGCCAGCAGGTCTGCTGTTTTTTGTGAACACAGTAGGTCGTGACGTCTGTTTTCAAGCAAACTTAACACTTTTGAACGAGTTTGAGCAGCTCCTTGTGGATCTATGGACATACCAAACCCTGCAATTTCTGCAGAACAGTAACGTGTTACAAAAAGATTTTGCTCAAGCTGGTTAAGCTCTTCTGCGTCGGCTTTAGGATTGGTAAGCGCAGCGCCTAAATCTACAGACGTATCCTTTGTTTTGGGATCGGCAGACGCGGTGTTCAAATCTTTGGCTGACTGGTCAGTTGCTATAGTTGTACTTAATTGTTGTGTTTCATTTGCATTGTCCATGATGTTTCCTTTGTTTGCATGCTCATGCATCAGTCCGATTAAACGTAATTCATTAAGACCTGTTTGTATTATATCGTAGTGTTATTCTCAAGAGGAGCCCGAACGCTTTCATGCACGAAAAACTTGTTTTCACTTTGAGCAGATGTAAGCTATTTACCTGCATATTTTAACGTGAACGGTATGAGATTTTCTCTGACGTGCACAGGTAAATATGTTTCGGAAAATATGTTACTATCAAAATCTAAGGTATGTAGTTGTTGGTAAAAAATCTAGGGGCTCATGTGCTCGGATTTTAATGTTTGCCAACATACTATAGATATTACATATCCCACGTTTGTTAGGAAGTGATTGTATGGCGGAGCAAAGCTTTGACATAGTTGCTGCTACAGGTTGCCCTAGCGGTATTGCTCATACCTATATGGCTAAAAAGGCACTTGAAGATGCAGCAGCTGCAAAAGGCCTCACCATAAAGGTCGAAACTCATGGACAGATAGGAGTCGAAAACGGCTTAACCGCTCAAGAGATTGCATCGGCAAAAGCTGTTGTTATTGCTGCTGATAAAGACGTTCAAGAAGAGCGTTTTGCTCACAAACCATGCGTTTCGGTAGGTGTTTCAAAATGTTTAGATGTTGATGCAGCCCAAGCGTTGATTGATCGTGCGTTATCTGCTCAGCCAAGGGTTGTACATGAAGATGCTGCTTCAGCTCAAGCTGCCACAGCTGCACCTGCAGACACTTTTGAAGAAAAAGAGTCTATTGGACACATCATTTACAAGCATTTGATGAATGGTGTGAGCCACATGCTTGTTTTTGTAGTAGCTGGTGGTGTTTTAACTGCTGTTTCATTCTTATGGGGAATTACATCATTTAGTTCAACAGCTCCCGATTATAATAGCTTTGCCGCTATGCTTAAGTATATCGGCGGTATTTCGATGGGCTTAATGGTTCCTGTTTTATCAGCCTATATTGCAGAATCTATTGGTAAACGTCCTGCATTGGTACCAGGCTTTGTAGCAGGTATGATTGCTATTCAAGGTTTGCCTGTAAGTCCAGAAGGTTTAATTGACGCAGGCGGCCATGGTGTTGGCTTTGGATTCTTAGGTGGTATTATCGGCGGTTTTCTTGCTGGTTATGTTATTTTAGGCCTCGAAAAACTGCTTTCGGGTCTGCCGCAAAATCTCAATGGGCTTAAAGCTATCTTTTTATATCCCTTGCTTTCTACCTTCATTGTTGGATTAGTTATGCTCGGAATTTCTGGGCCTATGTCTGCTATCAATATTGCAATGATGAACATGCTTAAAAGCCTGTCAACATCTGGTCCTATTGTGTTGGGCTTGGCTATTGGTTGCATGTGCGCTTTTGATATGGGTGGCCCTGTTAATAAAGCTGCTTACGTTACGGGTACGTTCTTCTTAGGCGAAGCTCTTGCTGCAGGTATTGGTACTGATACCTATGCATTTGGAACAAACTTTATGGCTGCAGTTTCGGCTGCGTGCATTGTTCCTCCGTTAATTACCACCTTTGCCGTTGTGGTAGGCAAGAAGTATTTTTCACAGTCCGATCACGATGCTGGACTTGTTAACTTTATCTTGGGTTGTACGCACATTACCGAAGGTGCAATTCCTTTTATGACTAAAAACATTTGGCCGGTTATGCCCATTATGATGCTTGGTTCTTCTATTGGTGCTATAGGTTCTTTGTTGTTTGCAGTGCACGACCCAGCGCCTCACGGTGGATTTTTGGTATTGCCCGTAGTTGATGGTGGTCTTTGGTGGGTACTTTCTATTGTTGTTGGAGCAGTTGTAGGCGGTATACTTTATGTAATCTTTAAAGCTTACGAGTACAAAAACAACGGTAACAAGGTACTTTCATAGGTGTTGTGTCTTGTGCGTAAAGCTTTTGTGGTGTCTTATAATTCGTACCATTAAGGCTCAAGAGCTTATAAGTATTTGCTATAATTTGTAGGAAATATAAAAAGTGGCTACGTTTTGTGTGTCATACAAAAAGATGTGCAAGTCTTGTATAGTCTTATGTGTATACACACCGCTTATAAGATAAGGGGCATAAATATGGGCGATTTTGTACAATCTTCACATGTCTTTCTGCAAAATTCTTCAACAAGCGTTGATGAAGTTTTGGCATTTCTTGCAAAGAAATCCTGTGAGCTTGGCGTTGCTGATGATGAACAAGGTGTTCTTGATGCATTTAAAGCGCGCGAGGCAGAGGGTACCACAGGCATGATGGATGGTTTTGCAATTCCTCATGCAAAATGTGATGCTATCAAGCAAGCAACCGTGCTTGTTGTTAAATTTAGTGGCAATGTAGCATGGGAAAGCATGGATCAAAAGCCTGTTCGTGCTGCTATTGCGCTGTTTGTTCCTTCCAAAGAGGCAGGCACTACTCATTTACAACTTCTTTCTAAAGTTGCTGTTTTGCTCATGGACGAAAAATTCCGTGCTTCTGTTTTGGAGAGCGAAGATCCAGCTGCAATTGCTGCGATCATCAACAAAGGACTTGAGGCATAACAGAGCTTTACTGCATTGGTCTATAGTAAGTTATTGCGCATGTACCGTGGTGTACATGCGCTTTTTTGTAGCTATCTTTTTTAGTTTGTGCACTTTTATCGAGCATTTGAGTAAACCATTAACCATGGTAAAGGCATGTGTATACTAAAGGAAAAGCTCTTTACGCGTTGAGCTTGTGTTGAGCTTGTAATAGAGGTGAAAGAGTTTTATCACCAAAGATACTATACGTTGCTATAAAAGGTCAGGTTGCTTATGAATTCGAGTGAATGTGATGCATCGAAAGATCAGTCGACGTGTTCTGCAGTTGCAAATCTTGAGCTTCTTTGCTTAAACCCAGAATTTCACCAAAAAATTTGGGGTGGACGTCACCTTGAAACCGAGTTTAATTACGCTATACCTGATGGTCGTATAGGGGAGTGCTGGGCCATTTCTGCACACCCTCATGGGGATTGCAAACTTTCGGCAGGTCCTCTTGCAGGAAATACGCTTTCGCAGGTATGGGATTCGCATCCTGAGCTGTTTGGCAATATAGCCTCTGATAGATTTCCTCTGCTCATTAAAATTCTTGATGCCGAAGACGATTTATCCATACAGGTGCATCCAGACGATGCTTATGCACGTGTCCATGAGCACAATTCTTTAGGTAAAAGTGAATGTTGGTATGTGTTACACGCCAAGCCGGACGCAACCATTATTGTGGGTCAAAAAGCGCATTCACGCGAGGAATTTGCTCAATTGGTAAAGCAGGGTGCATGGAAAGAGGTGCTTAACGAAGTACCAATTCATGAAGGCGACTTTTTCCAAATCGATCCAGGATGTGTTCACGCTATAAAAGCTGGAACCATGGTATTAGAAACTCAACAATCAAGCGATATTACTTATCGTGTCTATGATTATGATCGTCGCCAAAAAGATGGAAGCCTTCGTGAGCTTCATATGGAAAAAAGTTTAGACGTTATCAACTACCATGCACCGTTATTGTCTTCGGGTGCCGTGCATGCTCCCGAGCATGATGGAGTCACCACACTGTGTGTTTGTCCTCGTTATACAATTTTACGCATACGAGTACATGGAACACATACGCTTACTCAATCGGCGCCATTTTTATGTGTCAGCGTTGTTGAGGGTAAAGGAAGTATCGCAGGTCTTTCTGTTAAACGTGGATCTCACGTCATCGTGACGGCATTGTGCTCAACGCTGCAATTGGAAGGGGATATGACGCTTATTGCGTCACATATCTAAAAAAACTTTATATTGGTGTTCCTAATTTAAATAATACATGTTAGTATGGTAGTGTTATTAGCTTCCTTAGCTCAGTTGGATAGAGCATCGGTCTTCTAAACCGCAGGTCAGGCGTTCGAATCGCCTAGGGAGCACCAGACTTTAAGCATGGACTTATGCATTTGTTTGTTATATGCATAAGTCCATATTTTTTAGGAGTTTCTCGTTACATTATGTATATTATGAGTCATAATAAAATACGAATGTGTAATGGAAGGAGTTTGCGTTGATTTATACAGTTACCCTCAATCCTGCGATTGACTATGTTATGCACCCTGTTAGTTTGGACATGGGATTTACTAATAGATCTTCAAGCGAAGAAGTTTATTGCGGTGGTAATGGTATTAACATATCAACGCTTTTAAACGAACTCAAAGTTGTTAACGTCGCCTTTGGTATTGCCGCCGGATTTACGGGCGACTATCTCATTAAAACGCTGCAAGATAATGGCGTCTCTGCTAATTTTGTTCGTCTTAAAGAAGGTTTTACACGTATTAATGTAAAGCTCAACGGCATTGTTATGACTATGTGTAATGGTATGGGCCCTGTCATTACTCCCGATAAAGTAGACGAGCTTCTTGAGCGTCTAGAATGCATTGCACAAGGTGATACACTTATTCTTACGGGCTCCATTCCAAAATCACTCCCTGAAGACATGTACGACATTATCATGAAACGTCTCGAAAATAGAGGCGTACGCTTTGTTGTGGATGCACCCGGTGCATTGCTCTTAAAATCACTTCCTGCGCATCCATTCCTTATCAAACCCAATAATCACGAAGTTGGTCGTATTTTTGACGCCTCGCCTGAAACACCCGAGGATTGTATTCCCTATGCGCAAAAGCTCCACGATCAAGGCGCGCAAAATGTTATCGTTTCTTGTGGTGGTCATGGATCGCTGCTTATTGATGAACATAACGAAATTCATATTTGCCCAACGGTAAAAATTAAGCTTGAGAACGCAACGGGTGCTGGAGATTCAATGGTTGCTGGTTTTGTTGCAAAGACTCAAGCAGGAGCTTCTTACGACGAAGCATTGCGCTTTGCGTCTGCATGTGGTACCGCTACTGCAGCAAGCAAGGGCATTGCAAATCGCGCAACGATCGATCGCATTAGTGCAGAACTTGATGCACTTATTGCGAATAAATAATAGAGTAATTTATTTTTAATAAATTGGTATTGTTCTAGGTTATTCATATGTGCCGGCCACAAGGAGGATTTGCATGTTTGAAGGAATTAACGCATCTGACGGTTATGGTATTGGAGTTGCACAAGTTGCAGTTGCTCCCGATTTATCGTTTACCCCTACCGCACCAACAGATTTAGCGGCAGAGAAAGAGCGTTACGCACAGGCGTTACAAAAATTTATCGATCAAACAAACGCGCAAATCGAGCGTATGACGCGTACGGTTGGTAAAGAATCTGCAGCTATTATGGGTGCTCACATTGAATTTGCAGAAGATGATGGAATTAAAGAAGCTATCAATTCTTCTATTGATTCGGGCATGTGTGCAGAGCAAGCAGTAAGCGAAGCATATGATATGTATTTTAATATGTTTTCAAATATGGAAGACGAGCTGTTCCGCGAGCGCGCAGCCGATGTTGCCGATGTTAAAACTGGTATTTTGGCAGACTTGCTTGGTAAAGAGGTCGTTGATTTGTCCAGCTTGCCCGAGCACTCTATTGTAGTTGTGCACGAGCTTACGCCGTCTATGACAGCAGATATCGATAAGAAAAACGTAGCAGGTATCATTACCGAAACAGGCGGCCGTACTTCTCACTCCGCAATTATTGCGCGTGCTTTGGAAATCCCTGCAGTTCTTTCGGTCAAAGATGTTACAAAAACCATTAAAACAGGTGATATGGTAATCGTTGATGGGTCTCGTGGTCGCGTTATTGATGATCCAAGCGATGCTGAACTCACAAAATATCGTACTAAAGCTGCAGTGTTTGCAAGCGAAAAAGCTGCGTTGGAATCGTATCGCGGTAAAGATACGGTTACAGGTGATGGTGATAAGGTTCTCCTGGTTGCCAATATTGGTAATCCCGATGACGCCAACGCTGCTGTTGAACATGATGCCGAAGGCGTTGGTCTTTTCCGTTCCGAATTTCTTTTCATGGACGCTCCCGAGCTCCCAAGTGAAGATCAACAGTTTGCTGCGTATCAAAAAGTAGCACTTCGTATGAAGAATCAGCCTGTTATCATTCGTACGCTTGACGTGGGCGGCGATAAAAATATTCCTTATTTGCACTTGCAAAAAGAAGATAATCCATTTATGGGATTCCGCGCCGTTCGTTATTGCTTAAACAATGCCGACCAGTACAAGGTTCAGCTTACAGCTTTGTTGCGTGCGTCTGCTTTTGGTGATATTAAAATTATGTTGCCGCTTGTTACCTGCCTTGACGAGGTTCGTCAAGCTCGTGCGCTCGTTGCAGAATGCATGGAAGACCTTGATCAACGCGGTATTGCCTATAACAAAGATATCGAAATTGGTACCATGATCGAGACTCCTGCCGCATCTCTTATTGCCGACAATCTGGCAGAGGAGTGTGACTTCTTCTCTATTGGTACGAACGACTTAATTGGTTATACTATGTGCGCTGACCGTGGAAATGATCGTGTTGCATATCTGTATGACGTATATCAACCGGCAGTCCTGCGTTCGCTTAAGCGTATTATTTCTGCTGGTAACGAAAAAGGTATTATGGTTGGTATGTGTGGTGAAGCTGCTGCAGATCCACTGCTTATTCCGGTACTTATTTCGTTTGGCTTAAATGAGTTCTCGGTTAATCCTCCTTCAATTCTTCGTACTCGTCGTATTATTTCTGCGTGGACAAAAGCAGAGGCCGATGCCCTTACCGAGAAAGTTATGTGTCTTAAGACCGCAGCCGAAGTTAAAGCTGCACTTCAAGCTGCTGCTCGTTAAGCTCTTTGCAGCGTGCAGATTTTGCGCGCGTATAAGTCCCGATCACATATAGTGTCGGGTTTGTAAGATATAAAACCCCTAAGAATATTTGTTCTTAGGGGTTTATTTTTCGCTATGAGCGCGTAGACACGCGCTTATATGCGGTTGCTTTTAGGCGTGTGTTTCATCCCAATGCGCAACATAGGCGTCAATTTCTTGTAGGTATAAAGCTTTTCGCTCGTTGGAAATCCAGCTCATTCTAAAGCTATTTTTAGCAAACTCAATAATATCTTCGCGCGAAAACACCCCACTTTGTGCAAGAACTTCGTAGTTATCGCAGATGTAGCCACCAAAATATGCGGGGTCATCAGAGTTAATGCATATTTGTACACCGCGATTCAACAAATCCTTAACTTCGTTTTGCTTAGTGTCGTTGCCACAGAAGGTATTAGAAATAGGACATGATGTAAGACCAACACCGCGCTTTGCGGCTAATTCAACCAAATCAGGATCTTCAACAATATTGGTTCCATGATCAATACGTTCTACATCAATTACCTCTAGGAGCTGCTTAATATGCTCTATAGAATCTTTTTGGTCTATATCGGCATGAGCAGTAACATGAAGCCCTAGTTCTCGTGCGGATGCAAATTGGTTAAAGAGTTTAAGTGGGGGATTATTGTGCTCGTCAGAATCAAGGCCAACACCTATGAGATGATCGGCAAAGTCTTTAAAAGCTTCCATGGTAAGACGTGCACTTTCGGCACTAAAATCGCGCAGGAAGCACATGATAAGTTCTGCGTCTACGCCTAACGCGCGTGCATCGCTACACGCACGCAGTAAGCCGTATAATACATCTTGAATATCAACTCCACGTGAGGCATGTGCTTGTGGGTCAAAAAACATCTCAACATGGCGCACGCTGTTTTCCTGCGCTTTGAGCAGGTATTCCCATGCAAGGTCATAAAAATCTTGCTCGGTTACCAGTGTTTTCATGCCTTCATAGTACACATCTAAAAATGAAGGAAGATCAGAAAAATTATAGGTATTTCTAATTGACTCAACATCATCAAATCCAATATCAATGTGGTTACGCTGTGCAAGCTTAAGTTTAAGCTCAGGTTCAAGCGTTCCTTCTACATGCAGATGAAGCTCTGCCTTAGGCAGGCCTTGGATGAATTGACGCGAAATTTCGTGTGCCATATAAACCTCCGAGTTTATGGGTAATGACTTTGGTTACCATGTACTATATTTTAATGGATAGAGTGAATAGCTTGCATGTGTTTTAATGCGTTTTAAGTGCAGAAGTCGCTATAACATAGCAAACTGGAGCGTATTTACTTCCTTACCAACGGCATTGAGCGGGCACAATAACATCAAGCTCATGTGGGCAAATGCTAACTTTGTAGCTTTGGCCTTGGAATACTTCGCCATCTGTTTGACAAGGTACCAGCGGGTCACTAAAACTTACTTCAAATGAGGTAACTTCGGCAGTGGTGATAATGCTTGAATGCGTGTGTAAACCTGTTCGCGCAAGTCCAAAAAGCGCCAGTAAATGGGGAATCGAAGGACGTTTAGTATTAAAACACATGCTCAACAAACCATCGTTAGGCTTGGCGTCAGGGCAAATCATAAAGCCGCCGCCATAGGTTGGACCAATATTTGCTACCAGTACAATGCAAGGCAAGTCATAGCTTTGATTGGTGCTTAAACTAAGATGCGCTTGATACCCTTTATGTCCGCGCGCCATAATTTTGAGGCCTGACGTGGCAAATAATGCAGAACCTTCTTGTTTTGCATGGTCAGCACGGCGAATTGTAGTATCAACAGATACGGCAGCATCTAAACCAAAGGAGAGGGTTTCCATAAAATAGGTAGATTCTCCCTGCTCATTAGTAATTTTTCCCAAATCAAAGTTGCGGTGATGTCCAGAAAAAATTTCGGCCAGCGAGGTATCAGGAGCGTTATAAGTTGCGTTTAAGGTACGAGCAAAATCGTTGCCCGAACCCATAGGAATAACCGCGAGTGTAGGGCGCTTATCGCGAGGAATGTTCATGAGACCGTTTATAGTTTCATGGATAACACCATCGCCGCCCAGAGCAATAACCGTGTCGTAGTCGCACGCGTCTTCTGCCATCAGCGTGGCATCCTTTGGACCTTTGGTAAGCAACATTTCAAAAGAAGTTGAGATGGAAGAGTACGAATTAAAAAATCTCTGCGCGCGCATTGCCGCCATGCGGCCCCTTCCACTGTGTGAAGCGGGGTTTGCAATAACGAGTGTTCGTCCCAGATTAAGATTAGGCATAACTCTCCCTTGTTGTTTGCTTTACCTTTTATTTTAGCCGACTTTTATAGGTATGAATCATGAGTTTTCTATTTTTGTGAACAATTGTGAACAATTGTGAACAATTTTTATGCTGAAAAGAATCCAAGAGGCACGCTTATGTGTTACCTGTATCAAAAAGATCGAAAAAAATTACAAATTAAACCGCGCTAATCACACATGAAAAGGCTTTTACAAAAGTTTACTCATTACGTAAAATGGCAAAAATGAGAAAAGGTTAAAAAAGATTACAAAAAACTCCAAATATGGAGCGGCGGACGGGACTCGAACCCGCAACAATCAGCTTGGAAGGCTGATGCTCTACCAATTGAACTACCGCCGCAAAAAACTGGTCGGGGTGACTGGATTCGAACCAGCGACCCTCTGCTCCCAAAGCAGATGCGCTACCAAGCTGCGCTACACCCCGCAACCGCTTGACTAGTATAAAATAGATTGTTCTTTGAGGCAAGTATCTTTTTCGTGAGAAAATCATCCTTCAAAATTGGTACATCTTTTCACAACGCCTTGTTACGTCTTATAATAAAAAGGTCTGAATTATTCTTTATGTAAAAGGGTATATCAGCTTTAGTTTTACAACGTTAGTTTTATAAAATTATAGACTAACAATCAATTGATGGGAGATATATGAGCTGTTCAACCATGAATTATTCTCAAAAGGTTCTTACCGATCTCAAAAACCGCTACAGCACACAACCCGAGTTCATCCAAGCTGCAACCGAAATTCTTACGGGATTACAACCCGTTCTTGATAAACATCCCGAATATCAAGAGCAATCGCTGCTTGAACGCCTGGTAGAGCCTGAACGCATTATTATGTTTCGTGTTCCGTGGGTAGATGACAGCGGTAAGGTACAAGTTAACCGCGGGTATCGAGTCCAGTTTAACTCGGCAATAGGACCATACAAAGGTGGTCTGCGTTTTCATCCTTCGGTTAATTTGAGCATTCTTAAGTTTTTAGGTTTTGAGCAAACCTTTAAAAATAGTCTTACCACACTTCCTATGGGTGGTGGTAAAGGTGGCGCAGACTTCGATCCTAAAGGTAAGTCCGATGCCGAGGTCATGCGTTTTTGTCAATCCTTTATGTGCGAGCTCGTTAAACATGTAGGCCCAGATACCGATGTGCCAGCTGGTGATATTGGTGTTGGCGGCCGCGAAATTGGTTATTTGTTTGGCCAATATAAACGTCTTACTAACACGTGGTCAGGTGTGCTTACAGGAAAAGGTTTATCGTTTGGTGGATCGCTGGCGCGTACCGAAGCAACAGGTTATGGTGCCATTTATTTCCTTAACGAAATGCTTAACCACAAAAATACGCAACTTGCTGGTAAAACGGTAGCAATTTCGGGTGCTGGCAATGTTGCAACCTATGCCGTTGAGAAAGCAACGCAGCTTGGCGCGCATGTTATTACGGTTTCGGATTCTTCGGGCTATGTTATGGATCCGCAAGGTATTGATGTTGACTTGCTGAAAGACATAAAGCAGGTACGTCGCGCACGTATAAGTGAGTACGTTAAAGCTCGCCCCCATGCAAGCTATCATGCAGGCATGCGTCCTTGGGGAGAAACTTGTGATATTGCGCTTCCTTGTGCAACGCAAAACGAGCTGGGCTTAGACGATGCAAAACAGCTGGTAGCACATGGTACAAAGTTTGTTGTTGAAGGCGCAAATATGCCAACAACCTTGGAGGCAACAACTTACCTTATGCAAAATGGTGTATATTTTGCGCCAGGTAAAGCTGCAAACGCAGGTGGAGTTTCGGTTTCGGGCTTGGAAATGAGCCAAAACCACGAGCACCTTTCTTGGACGTTTGAGGAAGTTGACGCCAAATTACACGATATTATGCATGATATATTTGTAGCTGCAACTACAGCAGCTGCCGAAGTTGGCCAAGAAGACAATCTTGTGCAAGGTGCAAATATTGCCGGATTTAATAAAGTTGCCGCAGCTATGATGGCTCAAGGTATTTGCTAAGTTACATTCGCTTCGCATAAATTGGGCTCCTATGCGCTTGCGCGCTTCAATCAGGTAATAGTTACTATTTGTATGAAAGATATTCAAAGGTATGACGTTAGACGAGCGCATAAAACAAGGGAGATTGGGGGCACAGCCCCTCTGCGTTGCTGCAAAGGATTTTGTCTGTGGTGCCGTGCGTGTTGCGCCAGAATTAAAGTCATGGTTTCGTCCGTGGCGTTTTACGCATGAGCAATTTCGCGCGTTGGGCTCTTGTCGCGCATGGCACCCTGGTTTGTTTCGACAAATGGCACGTACATGTGCAGGCATTACCTTACAGTTTGAAACCGACTCGTCAGAAATCTTTGTTGAGCTGCGTTTGGATGAGGAACCATCAGGTACGCGAGCAATGCTCGACATTGCTAAGCGTATGCAACAAGTTCACAAATGTGATGAGATCATCTCAACGCAAAGTTCGCATGCTGTATATGATGGCGTATCTGTTGATATTGATGGACGCCATATTCCACCTGTGAATGTTGCTGACAATAGCTACATCAATCTATTACTTGAAGATCCGCAGGATATGCCACTTGTTGGGAGCGTGCAGCTTCCAGGCTTTGGTGGTGTACACAAAGTTTGTATCCACTTACCTGCGCTTCGTGGTTGTATTATTCGTTCGATATATGCAAACGGAACGTTCGTGCGCCCGGTTGAACACAAGCCGGAACTTTTAGTATTAGGCGATTCCATTTCGCAAGGTTTTATTACTGGTGATCCGGCACGTGTGTGGGTACATACATTTGCACAAACTCACAACTTAGAAGTTGTTAATCAGTCTATTGGTGGTCAGGTGTTTCAGCCGGGCTTACTCTACGGTTTATCTCAGTTTATAAATCCGCAGGTTATTATTGTTGAGTTGGGCGCCAACTATCGCTATGAGCCGTGTTTAGCGCGTTTGGTTCATAAAGATATTCACGCGTATTTTGTTGAGCTCACTCATGTATTTCCGCAGGTTCCGATCTTTGTGCTTTCGCCTGTGTGGCATACACCCGATATGTATCCTCCGCATAAGTTGAGCTGCTTTAATCAAGTTTCGTCCTGGATACAGGCACAGTGTAGGTGCTATGACAATCTGGTGTTTGTTGATGGTTTGCGCCTGCTTTCTCATAACAATACAATGATGGCCGATTATTATGGTCACCCCGGTGTGCATGGTTCTCGTGAGCTTTGTGAGCGCTTTTCTTTGGTGTATGCCTCGTATGAGCTGAGCCACACGCCTTACGCACAAGCGTCTGCGCGTTCGCGCGCCCTTACTCTGTTAGATGAAGTTTGTGCAGATACAACAAATAAAAAAGACCGTACGCACGTCGCGCATGGGGTTCTAGGCCTGCGCGAAGCGCTCAGGCGTGGCTTAGGTGTCTTAAAATATGTTGACGACGACTCCATTTTATTGGGTCTCTCTAATGGCTGCGATATGTTGTGGTCAAGTAACGCCCAGCGTGCATGCTTGCTTATGCAGGTGATTGGCTCTACACGAGCTGTCTGCTTAACAAATTATCATCTGTTAGAAGAGCTTTCTTCGCTTGATTCATATGAGAGTTCAAACGTTTATTATATTGGCGTGTATACCTCTTCAAAAAAGCGACGTATTAGTGCCCATCGCGTGATAAAACCTTTAGACGAAAGTTATCTTGATACCATTAAGAAAACGTATAGCTATGCCGATTCGTATACTGATGAGCAGTATATTCAACTTTTACGCCGTGGCTGTATTGTGGGCGCGTTTGATCATGATATGCTAGTTGGCTACATTGGCGAGCATGAATATGGTGCAATTGGTATGCTAGAAGTGTTTGAGCCCTTTAGACGAAAAGGTTGGGGAAAGGCGTTAGAATCGTACAAAATCAACCAATTTTTAGATCGTGGCGATATAGCTTGGCTTGAGATCAACCAGGGAAATACAGAAAGTATTGCGCTGCAAAGAAGCCTTGGCGTAGAAGTTTGCGATGATGCTTTGGAAGTTTGGATAGAATTAAAAGATCAAGACAGTAATAAGGAGTTCTATCGTGATACAAACAAACCCGTATGCACCTCATCTAACAGGTGAGCTTACCCGCGCTTGCGCTGATCAAATTAAGGATATGCACAAAAACCATCGTGTGAGTGCATATGCAACACCTGATACGGCGGTTATTCGTCGCGACGTTGATGAGGATCACGAAAGCATATTGCGGCCAGCTTTTGTTCGTGATGTTGAAAAAATCATTCATACTCCTGCATATAATCGTCTTGCAGGTAAAACGCAGGTTTTTTCGTTTCGCTCTAACGACGATTTAACGCGTCGCAATCTTCATGTGCAGCTGGTAGCCCGTGTTGCACGCGACATTGGACGTGCGCTTGGCCTTAACCTCGATTTAATTGAAGCAATTGGGTTGGGTCACGATATTGGTCACACCCCGTTTGGTCATATTGGAGAGCGTTATGTAAGCTCCATTTATCATGCATATACAGGCGGTTATTTCTTTCACAACGTACAAAGTGTTCGCTCGCTTGACACGCTTTACAAGCGCAATCTTTCTTTGCAGGTATTAGACGGTATTATTTGTCATAACGGAGAATTTGAGCAGCAGGTTATAAAAACCAGTGATCTTTCAACATTTGATGAGTATGACCACATGGTAGCGCGTGCATGGCACGAAGGCGAGGCATATATTAACACGCTTCGTCCGATGACGCTTGAAGGTTGTGTAGTGCGCCTGTGCGACATTATTGCTTATGTAGGAAAAGATCGCCAAGATGCTATTTTAGCTGGTCTTTGTGACGAGCATAGTTTTTCCGATGGTCTTGGCGGAACATATAACTCATGGGCGCTCAGTGCTTTTGTTGCCGATTGTGTTGAGCATAGTTTAGGAAAAGATCACATTGAGCTTTCTGATGAGGCGTTTTGTGAGCTTGCTCGCGCAAAAAAAGAAAACTATGACAAGATTTACATGACAGCCGAGGTTGACGGCAAATTTGGCCAACACATACAGCAACTGTTTCAACAGGTATTTGACCACGAATTGGACGCTGTTGAGCACAATGATACACACTCAATTATTTATCGTCACCATATTGAGCCTGTTTCGCAGCATCTTTCCCATTATGGATATGTGTATGCATGGCAAAAGAATCCTATACAAACGGTTACCGACTTTATTGCGTCGATGACAGATTCGTATTTTATAGATTTATGCAGGCATTTGTTGCCAGATTCGCAGGATATATTTCCCTCGTATCCTCGTTTTCACCGTTTTGAATACTAACAACTACCTTTACGGTTAGGGCTTAGGTTATGCAAACGCTTTTTGATTTAATGAACGATTCAAATAACTCATCGCAGAGCGCAACTTGCGCGCATAAACCAGCGGATGTGAGTGCATCTGCGTGCAAGCCACAGGTTATGTCTTGTAACGGCAATGCTCCACTTGCTGTGCGCATGCGACCGCGCACGCTTGATGAGTTTGTGGGTCAAAAAGCGTGTATCGGTAAAGATTCGTGGTTACGACTGGCAATTGAGCGCGATATTTTATCATCCATCATTTTATATGGGCCTCCTGGAACTGGTAAAACCACACTTGCTCAAATTATTGCTCATACAAGTTCGGCGCATTTTGTAGACTTGTCAGCGCTGCTTGCGCGCGTAAAGGACGTCCGCGAAGAGCTTGCACAAGCGCGCAGTCGCCTTCTCACCACAAATGTAAAAACAATTATGTTCATCGATGAGATACATCGTTTTTCTCGTTCGCAACAGGATAGTTTGCTTAAGGGCGTAGAAAATCGCGACGTTATTTTAATTGGTGCAACAACCGAAAATCCTTATTTTGAAGTGAATTCGGCACTTATCAGCAGAAGCAAAATTATTGAACTTACGCGCCTAAGCGATGATGACATTGCCTGCATTATTAAGCGCGCCCTGGTGGATTCGCGCGGTTTGAATAATTGTTTTACGCTTGATGCGCGTGCATTACAGGCTCTGATTTATATGGCGGCAGGAGATGCGCGCGCAGCGCTTACCTCGCTTGAACTTGCTTCTCAAGTAGCGCGCCCCAATGCATCAGATATTCATGCGCAAGACGGGTCAAAACCTATTCTTATTACGTTAGAGCACGTTAAGCTGGCTAATCCAGCGCGCGGCTTACCTTATGATAAGCAGCAGGATATGCACTACGATATTATTTCGGCATTTATTAAGTCGATGCGCGGCTCAGATCCTGATGCAGTGCTGTATTGGCTTGCACGCATGATTGACGCAGGCGAAGATCCTATTTTTATTGCGCGCCGTATTTTGATTTGCGCGTCAGAAGATATTGGCAATGCCGATGCTGGAGCAATTTGCGTGGCAGCTGCCGCTATGGACGCAGCTCGTACCATAGGTTACCCCGAATGTCGCATAAACCTTGCGCAGGCAGCTCTTTATTGTGCACTGGCGCCTAAATCTCACGCTGCTGAGGCAGGTATTGATGCGGCTCTTGCCGAGGTAAAAAAAGGCCCCTATCGAGAAGTGCCTTCATACCTGCGTGATCGTCACCGCGTGGGTTCACAAACCTACGGCGAGTATCTTTATCCTCATAATTATCCTGATGGTTGGGTGAAGCAAACATATTTGCCTGAAGGTTTGCACGAAGGGGCTTTTTATGCGCCGTCCGCGCGTGGGTGGGAAGCATGGAGAGATAACGAGCTTAAACGTATTAAAAAGAATGCGCGCGGCTCACGTGACAAATAATTGGTACAATAAACATAGTAAACATGCCAAATTTGATGTGGCTGTACCTTTGATCGAACGGATGCACTATGGATACAAATATACTGATTATAGTGGCGATATGCGTATGCGTGCTTGTCTTAGTACTTGCGCTTATCGAGGCAATTTTAACCCTTCGTCGTATGAGAAGTGATATAGGTCGCCTTGTTGATACTACGTGCGAAACGTGCGAGCAGGTTCAGCCTGTTGTTCAAAAGCTTGATGCTGCACTTGATGATTTGCATCCAACGATTGTTCAGCTTGAGCCACTTGCACTTAAATCAAGCCAAACGCTTGATACTATTAACCGCCAGCTTGAAGCAACCGAGGATATTCTCAGTGATGTTTCAAAAATTTCTGCGCAGGCTGCAGGCGTTTCAACTACGCTTGATCAAGCCGCAAAAACCGCGATATCAGGCATTGCAAAAGCAACGTCTTCGGTTGCAAGCAATTTTTTGCAGGGCTATACATCTGCAAAAAATGCCATCGAAAAAGGTCTTGCCTCGCCATCTGACGACGAAACGCCAGATCGTCCGCTGCTAACTCACCAAGAGCCGGCTTCTTCGTCGCATGCAACAACGTCATATATTTCTTACGCTGCAGTTTCAAAAGCTGATGAACAAGCCTCACACGAAAAGGACGTATCATCTACTTCTAACACGGCGTCTGATTCTACGAGCACGTCAGCTGCGCAAACGCAGGCTACCTTAGGTAATTCTGAAGCAGTTGCACTTGATGATATAGATGAACTTGCCAATTCACAAGCATCGCAGTCTTAAAGCTGTTAGATGAGTGCATTCAATTAAGTAAGGTTTTGAAACTATACGTCTACAACGAATATAAGTTGTTGTATGAAAAAAAGAAAGTAAGGGGAACTTTTCATGCCCACAACACAAGTTAACGTAACCGTACCCGCCTTGCCAGAGTTTGCGCGCAGTGTGCGCATGATGGCAGCTAATTTAGCAGTAGTTTGTCATATGAGCGTAGACGATGTAGAAGATGTTCGTATGGCAGCCGAAGAAGGTTTTGTATACACTTGCGCCACACGTCCGCAAACTTGTGACATTACCTTTACGCTTGAACCCCATTGCATGTCTATAGATTTTTGTCTAGGAACTGGTGATTTTAAGGAAGATACATCACAGCAAGACTTCGAACTGGTGAATTTAATGCTTAACGCAGTGTGCGATGCGTGCTACGAAACCGATGAACATACGCTACATTTGGAAAAGTCATTTGGTGGTGTCCATGTCGAATAATGAGCAATCACCGTCGGCTTCCTCACGTCTGCGTACGCAACTTCCTCTAAAAAAATCTAAGCGCAGCATACGAGACAAGCAAAAAACAAAAGAACTTTTTAAGCGATACAAAGAAACAGGCGACGAACAAGCACGTGAACAGCTTGTTTTAGCACATCTGAATCTTGCGCGTTTTTTGGCTTCAAAGTTTAAGAATCGCGGCGAGTCATTGGACGATTTGGTCCAAGTTGCTACGATTGGTCTTATTAAAGCTATAGATAGGTTTGATATAAGTCGCGGTTTGGAATTTACCACTTTTGCAACACCAACTATCATGGGGGAGATCAAGCGTCATTTTCGTGATAAGGGGTGGTCGGTTCGTGTGCCGCGTCGTTTGCAAGAGCTTTCGGCAAAAGTCACTCAAGTAAGCGATAAACTTACCGAAAAACTCCAGCGTAGTCCTTCAGTCGATGAGATCGCGCAAGCCTTGGGTGTAAGTGTTGATGAAGTTCTTGAAGCTATGGAATCGGCTCATGCATACACTTCGGTTTCTTTGGATGTTCCTCAAGGTGACGATGATGATGGTACACAATCGAGTACCGTTATTGATAAATATGCTTTGGTTGATGAAGACCTTGAATCATCTGATGATCGTATTGTTTTGGAGCAGGCAATTAAAGACTTTTCAGAACGTGAACAACAGATTATTCGTATGCGCTTTTTGGAAGGCTTTACGCAGGTTGAGATTGCGCAGAAGTTGCAGATTTCTCAAGTTCAGGTATCGCGTCTCTTGCGTAAAACGCTGCAAAAGTTTCAAGAAAAGCTTGATCCAAATCATGTGATGGAGCATGCAGATTCGCAGAGTAGTTAAGTGTTTGGCACGCGCTTGCGCTTTTGATACAAGATCTCATATACCATATGAATATTGTTATTTTGTATAAGAAGTTTGCTAAAACGGTAGACGTTTTAAAAAGAGCCTGCCTTAAATGCAATATCAACGTATCATACATAGAGTGTATGTTTATAGCAAGTAATAAAAACTCGTACCTCGGTACGTTTATAGCAAACGTTACTAGTAACCAAGGAGAATTATGGCAACCGGCGAATATAAAACAATGACAACAGCAGAAATCCGCGAAGACTTTTTGTCATTTTTTGAGTCAAAAGGTTGTAAGCGTTATGAATCATCTTCTCTTATCCCTGAAGATCCTTCGCTTTTATTGGCAAACGCCGGTATGAATCAGTTTAAGGAATACTACCAAGGCACTAAGACCATGCGCGAAATTGGTGCTACATCGTGCCAAAAATGTCTTCGTACCAACGATATCGAAAATATTGGAGACGCGCGCCATCTTTCATTTTTTGAAATGCTTGGTAACTTTTCGTTTGGTGGATATACCAAAGCGCAGGCAATAGCTTGGGCATGGGAGTTTATTACCTCGCCTGCTCATTTAGGATTGCCGCAAGATCGTTTGTATGTAACAGTATTCACCGATGATGATGAAGCGTGTGAGTTGTGGCAACAACAAGGCGTTGCACTTGACCACATTTCGCGCTTGGGCGAAGAGGACAACTTCTGGGCAGCAGGCCCTACAGGTCCATGTGGTCCGTGTTCAGAGATCTATTTTGATCAAGGTCCAAGCTTTGAAGGCGAAAAGCCTGGTGACGATGGTGATCGTTACCTTGAATTTTGGAATTTGGTCTTTACTCAGTTTGATCGCCAAGAAGACGGTTCTATGCCCGAGCTTCCACACCGCAACATTGATACGGGTATGGGTCTTGAACGTATGGCAGCCATTATGCAGCACGAAGGCTCAAATTATGAGGGAGATGTATTGCGCAGCCTTATAGGCGTTGGCGAGGAGCTTTCTCATAAAACGTATCACACTTCTGAACGCGTTGATACATCACTGCGTATTTTAGCCGATCATGCTCGTGCAGTAACCTTTATGATTGGTGACGGTATTTTGCCTGGTAACGAAGGCAGGGGCTACGTGCTTCGTCGTTTGTTACGACGTGCAATTTACCATGGACGCCTTATGGGAATTGAAGGTTCATTCCTTACCAAGTATTCCGCCGAAGTTATGCGTCTTATGGCACAAGTATATCCTCAACTCTTGCAAAATAAGGCGCTTATTGAAGGCATTATTTCTGCCGAAGAGCAGCGCTTTACTGCAACACTTGATGCTGGTGAGCAAGCGCTCAAAGATGAACTTGCGCATTTGGACGCAGGAAGTGTATTACCGGGTGAAGTTGCATTTAAGCTTCATGACACCTACGGTTTTCCTATCGACTTAACGCGCGAAATTGCACTTGGGCTCGGCCACGATGTTGATATGGATACTTTTGAAAAGCTGATGGAAGACCAACGCAGCCGCGCTCGTGCTCAGGCAACACGCGACGCATGGGGAACATCTAACAGCGTGTGGGCAAAGCTTTCTGACTCACACGAAATGACTACCTTTGTTGGATATGATCACAATACACTTGACGGAGCTCATGTAGTTGCGCTGGTAGTTGACGGTGCATCTGTAGATAAGGTACAAGCAAACACACGCGTAGAAGTTGTTTTGGACGCCACACCGTTTTATGGTGAACGTGGAGGTCAGGTAGGAGATACCGGGTATCTTTCTAATGAGCGCGTTAAGCTTCGTGTTGAAAATACGCTTCACCGCGAAGGTGAGCTTCTCTCGCATGAGTGCGTGCTTGAAGAAGGCACGCTTGCAGTGGGAGATACGCTTAATTGCGCTATTGACGTGCATCGTCGCGAGTGTATTCGCCGCAATCATACCGCAACGCACCTTTTGGATGCAGCACTTATTAAAGTATTGGGTGACCACGTAAGCCAAGCAGGCTCATTGGTTGCTCCCGATCGTCTGCGTTTTGACTTCACGCATTTTGAAGCACTCACGCCTGCACAAATTGCTCAGGTAGAGCAGCTGGTAAATGACGAAATATTTGCGGCGGAGCCTATGGTAACTCGCATTATGTCACGCGAAGAGGCAAAAAATTCGGGTGCCATTCAACTGTTTGAAGATATGTATGGCGACGATGTCCGCGTGGTTTCTACGGGCACGTCTGATCATCCATATTCTCGCGAGCTTTGTGGTGGTACTCATGCACGTAATACGGCTGATATTGGCTGCTTTAAGATTATCTCCGAAACTTCAGTAGGTTCTAATGTTCGTCGTCTTGAGGCACTTACCTCTCTTGGCTATATTGACTACATGAAAACGCGTGAAGATGAGCTTTCGCAAATTGCGTGCCTGCTTAAATGTCGTCCACAAGATGTTGTAAGTCGTGTGGAAGCACTTAAAGACGAAAAGAATGCGTTTGCGAAAAAAGTTAAGGAAGCGCTTACGGGTTCGTCTTCGCAAAAGGTTTCTTCTGCGCTCGAAAACGCGCTTGACTTAGGTGATTATAAGGTTGTTCTTGCTCACCTTGACGGCGTAAGCGGAAAAGACTTACGAAGTGTGTGGGATGGTATTCATCAGCGCTTAGGCGAGAAAAGCGCGTGTGTCCTTCTTTCTGCAACTGCAGATAAAGTTCAGCTTTTAGCAGCAGCAACTCAAGCGGCTGTAGACGCTGGATTTAACGCTGGAGCCCTTATCAAAAACATCGCACCTTGTGTTGATGGACGCGGTGGCGGTCGTCCTGTAATGGCCCAAGCTGGAGGAAACCGCGTTGAAGGTATTAACGACGCACTTGCTTTGGCAAAGCAACTGCTTACAACCAAGTAATTTCTATGAGAGTTTTAGCGCTTGATATCGGAGAGGTTCGTGTAGGCATTGCGGTAAGCGATGCCTCGGAAACGCTTGCTATGCCGGTGAAGGTTTTGCCCTTTCAAGAGGTATATACGCACGCGCGCACGTTTCGTCGTGTGTTGGAAGACTATGAACCCGATCTTTTGGTCTGCGGTCTTCCTCGAACGCTTGCAGGCGAAGTGGGCGCGCAGGCTCAAAAACTTATGGAACAGGCACAAACAATTGCGCGTGCTTGCAATTTGGACGTGACGTTTGTTGATGAACGTCTGTCTTCTGCACAGGCAAAGCGTATTTTGCGCGAACAAGGTTATAGCGAAAAACAAATGAGGGGGCATATTGATATGATTGCCGCCTCTCTTTTTTTACAAGCATGGCTGGACGAGAGGCGGGGACGCTCATGCCACTAGATTCTTTTGGATCTTCTTCAAAACATTTTGCAAAACATGTACATCCTTCTTCTGCAGGAAACGATGCAACTCCAAGTGCTCAAAAGCATAATTCACAAGGTGGGGCGCACAAAACAGCGAGTGCATCTGCAACTGGATTTACTCCACATGTAAAGCGTGTGCGCAATCATACCAGGCTCAAATCCACGCATTCATCTCGCGGGTTATCTGCAAAAAGGCCTGAAAACAGGCGGGTTAAACCCTACGTTATGGCAGCTCTTGCCGTGGTTGCGCTTCTTGTTGTAATTGCCACGGTTATGGCATACCTTAATTCTCGCTCACAAGATACTGCGCAGACCTCAAGCATAACGGCAGGTGAACACATAAAGGTAACTATCCCTTCAGGCGCCAATGCTGCTCGCATTGCACAGCTTTTGGTGCAAGAACGTGTAATTTCAGATGGTAAAGCGTTTTTGTCGGCAATTCAAAAACAAGACGTTGCTTCAAAAATTAAAAGTGGAACATACGATCTGGTAGCAGGAAGTGATTATCAGCAGCTTATAGATCGACTCATTCAAGGGCCAAATTCGTCGGAAAATGCCTTGGTTGTTCCCGAAGGATTTACCGTAGATAAACTAGCCGATTTAGTAAGTCAGCAATTTGGTATTTCGCGTGACGATTTTCTCGCGCAAGCAAAAGCCTCTAACTACGTGGACGAATTTCCATTTTTAAAAGATGCGCAAAATGATTCGCTCGAAGGATTTTTGTGGCCTAAAACCTATGATTTTTCCTCGACTACGCCTACAAGTGACGCCATTATTAAACTGATGCTTGCCCAATATAAAACCGAAACCGCAAATCTTGACTTTGAGGGCGCTCAGCAAAATATCAAACAGCAGTACGGTATTACTATGAGCCGCTATGATTTTATTAAGCTCGCGTCAATTATCGAAAAAGAAGCTCTGATAGATGAGGATAGGCCACTTATTGCCTCGGTTATGTTTAATCGTCTCAAAGCCGATATGCCGTTGCAATCGGACGCAACTATGGGATATGTAACCAAGGGCAAGGTCACGCCTCAAGATTTGAAGTCGGATAGTCCATATAACACGCAGTACAAAAAAGGATTTCCGCCCACTCCAATATGCTCTCCTGGAATTGCGTCTCTTTCTGCGGCGATGCTGCCTGCAACAACGGATAATTATTATTTTTGGATTACCAAAGACGAACATAAGTTCTCAAAGACCTATGATGAACATTTGCAGGCAATAAAAGAGGCAAAGGAGAAGTAAGTGAGCCTGTTTATCCCGGATGATTATTATAAACGTGTTGATTGCATTCCCTTTGAGTATCTGCTTGAGCATGATGTTCGCTGTATATTAATAGATCGAGATAACACCTGCGTTCCTCGTACAACTAAACGTGTTCCCCCCGAAATTTTAGCGTGGTTTAATCATGTACAGCACGAACTGCATATCCCTATCTATGTTGTTTCTAATAATGTACATGTCCGTCAGGTGCAAAAATCGGCTCGCGAACTTGGATGCGAGGCACTCTCGCATGCGATGAAGCCCTCGCCGCGTGTGCTTACAGCGCTTTTGCGTAAGCTTAATATAAAGCCGCAGAATGCGCTTATGATTGGCGATCAGATTTTTACTGATATCGTTGCTGGTAAATTAGCTCAAACTCAAAGTATTTTAGTTAGACCTCAGTCCAGACGGGATTTATGGTATACCTATTTTTTACGTGTACTTGAATTTTTTATCGTAAGAAATAAGAACTTCAAAGGATAAAGTTATGGCAACACAAACAACATCAGAAACAACGCCCCAAGCAGCACAAGAAACGGCACAAGAAGCAGCACCCCAAACAGCACCCCAAACACAAGAGCAAACTTCAACGCCCAAAGACGCCAGCGAGCAGCCCCAGCCGCTTATTCGTCAATGGATTGCTCTTAAAGATGGTTCTTGTGATGTGCGTTATGGCCAGCATGCAATAGATCAACTTGGTGCAATTTTGCGTACTGCAGTTGGTGTGCCATATAAACTTGCGCTTGTTCGTGATTCTTGCGTCTCTGATGAAGTGTTTGAAGAGATACAACGCAACCTTACCTCGCAAGGCTTTAGAGTTACGTGTGTGCAGCTTCAAGACGCAGATGAGCCTTCTTTGTCGTTGGTTGAAACGCTTTGCACGTCGTTTTTAGATATGGGCTTAACTTCTGATGATTATATCTGCGTTGTGGGAGATGTAACACTTATTGCGCTTGTGGGAGCAGCCGCGCGCGTGTGGTGTCAGGGAACGCCTGTATGTGCAGTACCGCTTTCGTTCCACGCCCTTATTGACGCTGCTACCTTACCCCAGATGCTTACCCTTAACAAGGTTCCTGCAATGCTTTCGCTGTCGGCTCACTATGATCAGGTTGTGTGTGATACTTCACTCATTCATTTTGATTTGCATGACCAAGACGCTCAATATACGCGCTTGATGATGATTGCAACGTGTATGGCCGAATCATCGCAGGCTTTTTCTAAGCTGTGGGATGCATCGTATGACCTTATGGATACAAACTTTGAAACGTTTTCTGCACAGTTGCTTGAAACGCTTAAAATTCGCGGACGTATTATTTCTTCGTCTGCACTTGCGGTGCGTAATGCAGCAAGTTATGGGGTAAGTTTTGCACGTGCGTTGCAAAAGGTAAGTCATGCCACGTATACGGCGTGTTTTGCCGAGTCGCTGCGTTTTTGTGCGCGTCTTGCATGTGCACTGGAGCATTTAGAAATCGACGATGTACTTGCGCAGGACGAGCTTTTAGATCGTTTTGAGTGTGGATCGGTGTGCGAAGATATTGATCCTCAACAACTATTTTGTGCACTCAAAGACGAATTGTTTTTACGCTCGCATAAAGCACAGCTACCTTTGCCACAAGCGTTGGGCCGCGTGCGTATGACCTCGGTAACCGATGAGCTTTTGCACGAGCATATTGACGCATGGTGCATGGCTCATAAAGAGTAAAGCCGTGGGAATGAGAAATCTTTTGTTGTGTGTGTCGTGATAAACTGCTTTGTATACACTATTAACTGTGATAGAGGCGATAGTATGAAACATAGTAAGAAAAAATCAAGTTCACTTTTACCTGCCATGTTAAGTGCAGGTGTATGCGTAGTTTCATTGGGGGGGGGTATAGTAACTAGTATACCTACGGTTGCGTATGCAAATAGTGTAAATACCCAGTCTACGCTGCCAGCAAATAGCAATGATACTAATCGTGGTGCTCGTAGTCAGGTTCAATCCAATCACGCAGCCAACACCGCTTCAAATAACGAAAAAACAGCCACATCTAATAATGCTACTCGTGCAGCATCCAGCGATTCCGCGCCAACTCAAACTGGCACTAATTCTGATTCGGTTTGGTCGCGCGAAGACTTTAACATTTCCGACGATGGTAAAACTATTGGTGGCAGGAAAAATGTTTATCATCCAGAGACAAATCAAACGGTAAATGAATATGTAGACGGCCTAAGTGCTAAAGGCAAGGAAAAGCTTAAGAAAAATCATCACATTGTTATTCCTGAAGGTATCGAAGTTATTCATGAATGCGCTTTTACTGGACATGCAAAACAAGTTGGAAATAAGCATGAACATATTGACGGCGAAACCTATATTGAAGGCGTAACGCTTCCACAATCACTGAGGATAATAGAATATGGTGCGTTCGGTTGGAATAAAATTAAGGGAACTGTTACTATTCCGAAAAATGTCATTTCAATACATAATGGAGCTTTTATAGCTAATGAAATTGAAAAAGTAGTGTTTGAAGGCGTGCTTGATGGTAAGGGCAAAGAGCACGATACAGATGCTGACCCGTATTATCTTGCTGGAATTGGTAGTGTTGCCTTTCAAGGGAACAAAATTTCTGAAATCGTCGTAAAAAGTAATTTAGGACAGTATAAATTATACCCATCTAATAATCCACAAAAAAGCGATTCTGTATTCGATAACCAGAATCCAGGACCTTTCACTATTGAAGTTGGACAGGAATACAAGCGACCTATTAAATTTACGCAAGAAAGTGCGGGTCACACAATCAGTGTTATGGAGGGCTTTGCTGAGAATGGAACTCCTACACTTATTGCTCAATCTTCGTACTTTAAGAAAAACGCTGATGGCAAATATATAGCAGTAAAAACTGGAACGCTTGACGGTCAGTGTATGTTTTACGATACGATTAATGGGCAGTTTAGGATAATTGGCATTTCGCACTTTACCTACAAAATCGTTCCCAAACCTAAGATTTATACCGTAACATTTGTGAATGAAGCCAATCAAAACTATGCAAAGGTGCAGGTAAAAGAGAATAAATCCATAAACGACAAGAGTGTTTTGAATCAGGTTATGCCGGCTAATCCTTCTAAGGTGGGTTATACATTTAGAGGTTGGAGCACGGACAAAACTGGTAAAGATAAAACCAAGGAATTTAGTGCTGGCACACCAGTAACAGGCGACATAACAGTTTATGCTATGTATACACCTGCACCAGCGGTACTTAATGCTGCTCCGTCGCTTATCGTGCGGGATAAAACCATTACCGAGGGAGATCCTCTTGATCTAAGGTCTCTTATTGTGTCCGCAAGTGATGCAGAAGATGGTGATCTTAAAGACAAGGTAGTCATTACCGATCAAGATGGATATTCCAACACTAAGCCCGGCAGCTATAAGATTGTATTTCAGGTAACTGATAAGGGCAATGCACGCGTTTCAAAAACAGCTACCGTAACCGTTAATAAAAAACCAGCACCAGTACCTACTCCTCCTACACCTCAGCCAAATTCTCAACCTGGTTTGCAACATCAGAGTAAACATGCACCTCAACATTTCCTTCCCAAAACAGGCGATGTAAGTTCTTTAGGTATGTTGGCTGCTGTATTGGGTGCGTCCTGTGCAATTTTGGGCACATTAGGCAAAAAGTTGATTCAAAAGCATAAATAATTTTGCGTGCATGCAGTTAATGCTGTAATAAGAAGAACGGCTTTGGTGCTAAAGCCAGAGCCGCTTGCTTTTGTTTTTAAGCATGATTTCTTGAGTGGATAATGAATCTAAAACTAATGATAAAAAATCAGGTGACGCATAAATGCATCACCTGCAAAACTTTCGTTTTCAATCCTTAAACCTATTCTGTGTTTATTACTGTATTTTGTCAATGACTTTCTTACAAAAGCTATACATTTGATTAATACTGAGGTTGTTTTAAAAGTAAGTACTTTCAATGTTTCTTCCATCAAAAAGACTGTCAATTTCTATAAGCTCTTTTGTTTCAAGAATTGGTAACACCTCCGTATGTTGAGCGTGATATATCATTATCGCAGTTTAATACAATCATTCTTTGTTGTGTATGTAAATTTACTACCCAGATAATAAGTCTCATTATATTCAAAGGGAATTTCATTCTGAGTAAAACTGGTATGTGAAACCTTCAAAAGTGCCTCATTGCTAATCTCTAGAAGTTTTGCCTGCTCTTTTGTGGGAATTGTTGCCGCTACTTCATAGTTTGTACACTGGGGTTTAATGTCGTACTTTTTTTCTAGAAACGCATAAAACGATCTATTTAGTTCATCTAGAGCTATAGAGGGAACCACATTAGTTGCAATATAGGTATGACTAATTGCCACGCGCGTATCATCTGCCGTCCGCAATCTTTCAAAATATATAATCTCATTATCCATAGGGATACATAATTTTGAAGCAATAGCAGGAAAGGATTGCGGATCAAGTAATCTATATTGCAATAACAAAGAACCCGGTTTCTCACCTTTGAGGTTTACATCACTCGAAAAGCTTACAGAAGATCCAAATTGCTTATGAATAGTACTCTCTTTTACAAACGTACCGCTTCCTTGAACTTTATATATAAGATCTTTGTTTTCCATCTGGGATAAGGCTTTATTTACAGTCATTCTACTGACGCAATAATCAAGTGCTAATTGAGCTTCGGTTGGTAGCTTGTCATTAACACGATATTTTCCAATAGCAATTTGGTGTGCCAGATCATTTATGATTTGTTGATACCGCGCAATCTTTGCCATAGTGCCTCCTTAGATTGGTTTTATTGTAACCAATTCATAAGAAAAAGTACATTTAAGTATACAAATCTACCGTATGCAAAATAGATTTCATCAATTAAAAATAATACTTGTATATACAAAAAAGGTATGCTAGTTTATAGATACATACAAATTAGGAGGTTTTATGAAACTGATTGATTGCATAGATAGAATACCTACATGCCTATCATCGATACTTTCTGTCTATGAGAATCCCGAAACTTTATGTGAGGAACTTTTTAAACAGAACTATAAAAAAATGCATATAATCGGCTCTGGTACGTCATATAACGCAGGCTTAGTTGCGCAGTATTTTCTTGCCACACAAGCCTGTATCCCATGTGATGTTTTCTTACCCAATGAGTTTAAGCATAATTTTAATTATTATAATTTTTCAGCTGATGATCTTTTTATTTTCGTTTCGCAAGGGGGTTCAACTAAATTAGTATATGAAAATCTTCTTCTTGCCAAACAAAAGGGCTATACAACACTTGCGCTTACCGAGAACATGGATGGACCAATTGCCACATCGGCTGATTTTTGTATAGATATGTATACGGGACATGAAGAATTTATTTATCGAACTATTGGCTATAGCTGTACATCTTTGATTTTATGTATGCTTGGATTAACTTTAAGTTACTCCGATAAAGCTCATATACAGCCCTATTTTGCAGATGCCCATGCTGTCATTTCTAATTTGGATAGAATTAAACGTATTGCGTCTGATTGGTTTGAGCTTAATGGTGCACGTTTTCTAGCAAACAGCAAATTTGTCGTAATCGGTGATGGAATTTTATATCCGCTGTCCAAGGAGATAAATCTAAAATTTTTGGAGATGATTCCTAAAGCCTCATCATCATATGAGCTTGAAGAAGTTATTCATGGGCCGCAAAATTCTTTTGATAATGATACGTGCTTTTTCATCTTATCAAGTGGTCAAGATACAGATAAAGTGGGAAAAATCTCTAAATTTATAGCAACTGAGATTAGCAATAACGTTGTTATTATTGGTCCATCAACAACACCTTCTGTTGAGCTTAATTGTTGTGATAAGTTTTTTTACTTTCTTGAAGTAGCCTGTTTTGCTCAATACATATCTTATTGGTTCGCTGAACTTAACAAAAGGGATTTAACGCAACCTATTTATTCCAATATAAATTCTTATATTTCAAAAACACTTTAAGAAAGGGGTGCGTATGGAGTATTAGGTAAAGAAACGTTAACGAAAACGGAGGGTATATATGATACAAATGGTACGAATAGATGATCGTCTGGTACACGGGCAAGTTGCATATAGCTGGAAAGCTTTTCTTAAGTATCAAGCTATTGTTATCGCAGATGATGATGTGTGTAACGATACATTTCGAAAACCGGTAATTAAAATGGCAGCTCCTCAAGGTGTCAAAGTTGCTATTAAATCAATTTCTGATGCAGCTATTCTTTTGCAGAATCCTAAGTTGGCAGATATAAAGGTATTTGTTGTGGTGTCATCTGCAAAGTCAGCTTATGAGTTGTACAAGCTTTTGGAAACAAAGCCGGTATTAAACTTGGGTGGTTCTATGCATAAAGAGGGGGCAAAAGAATTTAGCAAAGCTGTGTATTTAACACCAGAAGAAGTTAACTTTTTAGATCTTTTATACAAAGAGAATGTAGATATAGATGTACGTCAAACTCCTGCAGAACAAGCACAAGATTATAAGACACTCAGGTCAAAGTTTTAATAGGAGGAAACATGATAAATGCATTGATTGTTGGTAGTATATTATTTCTACTATGGTTTTTTGAAAAAGCCCTTGGAACTCCAATGGTTATCAGACCTCTTGTTGTTTCGTTTTGTATAGGTCTTGGTCTAGGTGACCCTCTTAATGGAGTCTTAATTGGCGCAACGCTTGAATTAGTGTTCATGGGTGCTATTCAAATTGGTGGCTCAGTACCGCCTGATGTGCTTGTAGGCGCTGGTTTGGGAACTGCATTTGCTCTCATTACGGGTAGTGGACCTGAAATTGCTTTAACTCTTGCGCTGCCTATTGCGATTTTAGCTCAATCAATCAAAGTTGTTTTATTTATTGTACGAAGCCAGTTTATGAATCTAGCTGTTATATTTGCTAAAAATGACGATATCGTCAAAATGAAGCTCTTGAATTGGTTAGGTTTAATTTTACAAAGCGCAATGTATTTTGCAGTAGGCTTTATAGCAATTGTATTTGGTTCTGAAGCAGTTCAGGTATTTGTTGCAGCAATACCTCCTTTGGTCATGACTTCTCTTGAGCTTTGTGGAAAAATCTTACCAGCCGTTGGTTTTGCATTATTGCTTCAGCCTATGATGGATAAGAAAAACGTCATTTATTTCATCTTGGGATTTATTGCAGTGACGTATCTTAAGCTACCGATTATGGCAATTACTTTATTTGCAGTTGGCATTGCTTATATTGTTGTTTTTGAAAAAAATTCCGAAACACATGCTGTAGAACAAAAGGAAATTGCAAGTGATGATTCTTGGGGAGGTTTGTTCGATGAATAAACAAGAAGAAAATAAACTCTTTAAAGAAATGTTTTTTAGCTCCTTTATACTTGAGAATTGTTACAATTACGAACGCCAGCAAGCATTGGGTTATGCTGTTGCTATGTGGCCTGCTATTAAGCGATTTTATAAAACTAAAGAAGCTCAAGCTCAAGCATTAGTGCGTCACATGGAAATTTTCAACACAACGCCACACTTGGTTTCTTTTATCATGGGTGTTACTGCAGCTATTGAAAAGAAAGCGAGTGAAACAAAGAACTTTGATTACTCCATTATAAACAACGTTAAGGTTGGCCTGATGGGTCCTCTTGCAGGTATAGGAGATTCGTTTTTCTGGGGCACAATCAGGGTTATTGCAACAGGTATTGCGTTGTCTATGGCACAACAAGGTAATATTTTAGCGCCGATAGTATTTCTTGTTTTGTTTAATGTGCCACATCTTATTATTCGTTATTTTGGAACTGCTTGGGGGTATAAGTTTGGTGTTTCGATGATATCTAATGCCGGTGATATGAATATCATGCAAAAGATATCAAAAGCAGCAAATATTGTTGGTTTGGCGGTAGTTGGTGCCATGACTGCTTCAATGGTTGATTTAAAGACAGCTTTTAGCTTTACTATTAGCGAACAAGCGTTTGAGATACAAAAATATCTTGATCAAATCTTTCCTGGCATTTTGGCACTTGGTTATACGATGCTCATGTTTTATTTCTTGCAAAAGAAGAAAAGCGCCACGTTTTTGCTCCTCTTTACTATTGTATTTGCGTTTGTAGGTACGTTTATAAAGGCGTTTTAACAGTTAACATAATATGCGTGTTAGCTCTTGTGCTATTGCCTCAATTTTTTGCTATGTATATATGCGTTCATAGGTGTTCTTGTGAAAACGCGAATTATATGGCTTGTGTGGCGCGTGAGTAAGTGTATAGAGTGGGCGACTACATCAGACGTTGTCCTAACTTCTTTCACCTACTCGTTCGTATAGTGTATCTTTTTGTAACTTGTTTGCATCTTAGTATTACTGCATTGATGAGGAAAGCGGCTCTGACGATAAAGACAGAGCCGCTTGCCTTTGTTTTCAAACATCCACCTAACACAATTAACCTCAAAGAATTTGTGTACAGTTGCAAATATGTGATAGCCTAAAACCATAACATAATTGCCTACATTACCATACAAGCGGAGGTTTACATGGATACTATGGATTCAACAATTGCCGATGTGTGTAGCACGCGCGTCGCGCGTTTTCGCGCGCTTATGGACGAGCGCGGCTACGACGGTGTTATTCTTAGGAATAACCCCGACTTACGTTGGCTTTTGGGTACCGAGCGCACGTTTGATTTTGAAATAGCTCACACAGCTTTTATCACGCAAAACGGGCTTTGGCTTCACACCGATTCAAGATACTACAACACATTTATTACTAAACTTGGCCCCAATACTTCTTGGGTTATTGATATGGATGACATTAACCCTGCTGATTGGGCTGCTCAACACGCCTATCAAACACGCTCGCACATTGTTGCGCTTGAAGATACCTGTGACATTGCGTTTTTTGATAGCTTTGTAAGCTTTGCTCACGCGCATTCAATTTCTGTTGATATACCTCGTATGCATGGTGATATTGCCGACCTGCGTATGGTAAAAGATCAGGCCGAAGTTGACGCTATGAAACACGCTCAAAGCATTACCGATGCTGGCTTTACGCACATGCTCAATTTTATGAAGGTTGGCATGAGCGAGCTTGAGCTTAGAGTTGAGCTTGATAATTACATGTTAAGCCACGGTGCGGACGCCCTTGCGTTTGATACTATCACTATATCAGGCCCTAACGGTGCAAACCCTCATGGCCAACCAAGCGAACGCAAGCTTCAACAAGGCGATATGGTAGTTATGGACTTTGGTGCCGCATGGCATGATTACCACACCGATATGACGCGTACGGTTTGCATGGGCGCGCCAAGCGAAGAGCAGCAGCTTGTCTACGATACGGTTCGTCGTGCACAAAAGACGGTTGAGGACAGCATTATGCCTGGTGATTTGGGTAGCGATATGCACAATCGTGCGCTTGCGATTATTGCCGAACAAGGTTACGGTGACTACTTTAAGCACGGTCTTGGTCACGGTGTAGGTTTGGAAATTCATGAGCGCCCCTATTTGCGTCCACAATACACCAAGCCACTTCCTGAAAACTCGGTGGTAACGGTTGAGCCAGGTATTTACCTTCCAGGTAAGTTTGGAGTTCGTATTGAGGACTTTGGTTTGGTAACCGCTCACGGTTTTGAGCTCTTTACGGGCTCAACGCACGAGCTTATGTGCTTATAAACTTATGCGCTTATAAGTGCTTTTGCTTGTTCAAACGCTTACTCAAGCCCTTACACAAGCGTTTACACAAACGTGGCGTTACTCAAGCGTTTACTCAAACATAGTGCTACATAAACACTTACACAAATGTGGCGTATATCGTAAGGTATGCGCCACGTTTTTAACGTTTTTACTCAGAGTTTTCACGCAGTCGGCCGCCTGCTATAAATAGCAATCAATACCTTGCTTACATAAAACATCGCGATAATCGTATAAGTCTTCAGGGTGAAGCGGCTTGTACTTACCCATTTGATATACACGTTTAAGCAGCTTATATTTATTTTCACCAAACTGATGAAAAGGAAGAAGTTGCACTTTGTTAACGTGCATTTTCTTAAAGAGTTGCCCAAATTGTGCCGCGTCTTCCAATGAATTATTAAAATCGGGAATCACGGGAATACGCAACACAATATGAGTATTATGCGTAAAAGCATAGCTAATATTTTTTATGATAAGCTCATTGTCCACAGCGGTTATACTGCGATGTTTCTGAGGATCATAATGTTTAAGATCGGTGTAAATGAAGTCTACATAGTTTAAGATTTCAACGAACTTTTGATGATCAACATAAGCTGTTGTTTCAAGCGCCGTATGAATATGCTCTTGCTTTGCGCGCTTCAAAATTGCGCGCGCAAAACCAAATTGCGCAAGCGGTTCTCCACCCGAAAGCGTAAGGCCACCGCCTGATTCTTCGTAAAAATCTATGTCTTTTACAACGTCTTCTATAATTTCGTCCACACTTTTTTCTTCACCAACGCACGAAGGCTTTTTAGTTTCGGGATCAAGCATGGGCTCTGGCTTAAACCTTTGCGATTCTGGATTAGAACACCACGGACAGCGCAGGGGGCAACCTTTGAGAAAAACGGTCGTGCGAATGCCAGGTCCGTCGTGAATCGAAAAATGTTGTATATTAAAAATATAGCCTTTTTCTTGCATTATGCGCACCGCCTTCCTACGTAATACCACTCTAGCATAAAACGAAACAAAATCAATTACGAGTGCAATTATTCTATTTCCTTTTGTTTTCCTTTTAATCTGATAAAATAACTTACGAGGTGATAAACATGGATAGATTAGACCAAATAATTAGCCTGGTTTCGCAAGAAAAAAAGATAGATGTAAATACGTTATCCGAAAAACTAAACGTTTCAAAAGTTACCATTAGAAAAGATCTTAACAAGTTAGAGCATAAAGGCCTGCTTCATCGTGAACACGGTTTTGCTGTGCTCAATAGCGGTGATGACTTAAATATTAGGCTTTCTTATAATTACAACATTAAAAAACGTATTGCCGCCGAAGCGGTAAAACTTGTAAAAGACAACGAAACAATTATGATCGAATCGGGTTCTACCTGTGCACTGCTGGCGGAGGCTATTTGTCGGCATCGTCACAACGTGCGCATTATTACTAATTCATGTTTTATTGCAAACTTCACGCGCAAGTATTCGTCTTGTCAGGTTATTTTGCTTGGAGGTATCTACCAGCAAAATTCCGAGGTAACGGTTGGACCTTTGCTTAAAGAAATGATTAAGCTTTTTCATGTCAAAACGCTTTTTGCAGGTACAGACGGCTTTGACGAAACCTTGGGCTTTATGGGCGTTGATATGATGCGTTGCGAGGTTGTCCAATACATGTGTGATTCGGCTGATCACCTGGTAGTGCTTACCGATTCGGGCAAATTTAGCAAACAAAGTTTAGTGCACCAGTTTTCATTTAATCAAGTTTCACAAGTTATTACCGATTCAAATTTAACGGTTGAGCAGCAAAAACTTTTATCCTCTCATGGTATTTCCGTTACGTGTATTGATTGATCGAGGCGTACATGAACAACGAAAAACGTCGTCTTCTTGCAAAAATTGCATATCTTTATTACATTGAAGGAAAAAATCAGGCAGAAATTTCTACTGAGCTAGATATTTATCGTACAACGGTAAGTCGCTTAATTAATCGAGCGCGAACCGAAGGGATTGTGCATATAGATATAAAGGATTTTGATCCTGCTCTCTTTGCATTAGAAGAATATGTGCGTACGAAATATAATTTAAAAAAGATCGAAATCATTGCCGATCAAGTTGGAGATTCAAAGCAGACACGCATGGAGAATGTTGCACGCGCAGCAGCTGAATTAGTAAAAAATGTTATTAAAGACAAAGATGTGGTGGGAATTTCTTGGGGCTCAACGCTTAGTAAACTTGTTGATAATATTGGTACAAAAACATTGGAAAACGTAGAGTTTTGTCCGCTTACAGGAGGACCTAGTCACGTAAATCTTTCCTATCATGTAAATACCTTGGTGTATCGGATTGCCCGTGCATTTCATGGACGAGGGACGTTTATTAATGCAATGGTTTTGCAGGAAAATGCAGATATTGTTCAGGGAATATGCAAGTCAAAGTACTTTAGAACCATCTCAAATGTTTGGAATCGTCTTAACGTTGCAATTGTAGGTGTAGGTGATGAACCCAATCAGATACACGATAGTCAATGGCGCGATTTGCTCACACAAGATGACTTTGCTGCTTTGGACAAAGCCCATGCAATAGGGGAGGTATGCTGCAGATTCTTTAATGCAGACGGTGAAGCTGTATGTCAAAATCTGCAGGATCGTACTATAGGTGTGCGCCTTGATGAGTTTGCTCGAATTCCAAAAACAGTGGCTGTTGCCTGTGGTGAAAATAAAGCGCCAGCTATTCTGGCTATTTTAAGAAAAAAATATATCAATCATCTGGTAACCGATAAAACAACCATTCTTAAAGTCCTAGAGCTCGATAATGACGAAAACGTTGCAGACTTGTTATGTTAAAAATACGTATAAACGCATGAGTTCGTTTATAAAAATATAAGAATCACCTCAAAAGAAGACACATATGTTTAATGTCTTGTGGTATGGCGCATGAATGTGCTCCATACCATATTTTTATTTCAGAATGATGAACAAAATGCACAAAAGTGCAACTATCATAAAACAAGCAATAATGTATTGAAAAGAACTCCAGGAGACCATATAATCGTGATAGCGAGAGAAACAAAAATACTTTCGAACAAAAGTACCTTGATAATTTTTATATGCGTGGCAGTTGGTAAGCACAATTCAAAAGGAAAGGAGCATGTATGGAATTACTCGAACCAGAGCAAATCATCATGGGTCTCATCATTAATGCAGGAGATGCTAAACAGCATAGCTATCAGGCGTTACATTTGGCAAAGGCTGGCAAATACGATGATGCTGATATCGAAATGAAGCAAGCCGATACCGCTCTTTTGGAAGCGCACAACTTACAAACTAAGTTTTTGACGCAGGAAGCACAAGGGAATCAAATGCAAATCACGGCTTTATTTGTGCACTCTCAGGATCATTTGATGACAACCCTTACAGAAATAAACCTTATTAAAGAGCTTATTGAAGTTCACAAAGAGTTAAACGTTCTAAAAGGTTAAACGTTCTAAAAGGTTAAATATTCAAAAGTACAAAGTTTAAGCAGGTAAGGAGTCGATCATGGTAAAGATTGGACTTTTTTGCGCGGCAGGATTTTCAACGGGAATGTTGGTTAAGAATATGAAAGCCGCTGCAGAAAAAAGAAATATTGAGGCCGAAATTGATGCGTATGGCCAGGTAAGTCTAGAAAACCATGTAGAGGGTTTAGATGTGGTTTTGCTTGGACCACAGGTTGCATACACCTTGGATAAATCTGAAGCAATCTGCAAAGAGCATAACGTTCCTATTGCAGTGATTCCTATGGCCGATTACGGCATGCTCGATGGTGAAAAAGTTTTGGATCTAGCACTTAGTTTACACAGCAGCTAATTTTTATAAGCACCTTAATGAAAGGACTGAAAATGGCAAAGTTTGATCCTCAAAAAATTATTACGCCAATCATGAAGTTTGTTAACATGCAAGGTATTATTGCACTTAAAGACGGTATGCTTGCAATTTTGCCTCTTACCGTTGTGGGTAGTATTTTTCTTATTATTGGCCAGTTGCCGTTTGAGGCTCTCAATCAGGCAATTGCATCGGTGTTTGGTAAAACATGGACCGAACCATTTATGCAGGTCTATTCTGGTACATTTGCAATTATGGGTCTTATATCGTGTTTTGCTATTGGTTTTTCCTATGCAAAACACAGCGGAGTAGATCCTCTGCCAGCTGGTGTTCTTTCGGTATCGTCTTTCTTTATTTTGCTGAAGTCTTCCTATGTTCCAGCAAAAGGAGAAGCTATTCCTGATGCAATCGCAAAAGTATGGTTTGGCGGACAAGGTATTATCGGTGCAATTATTATTGGACTTACCGTTGGAGCTATATATAGTTTCTTTATTAAAAGGCATATCGTTATTAAAATGCCCGAGCAGGTTCCTCAAGCAATTGCAAAGCAATTTGAAGCAATGATTCCTGCATTCGTTATCTTTTTGCTTTCGATGTGTGTATACATTTTGGCACAAATTCTTACGGGTGGCTCAACATTTATCGAGCTTATCTATCGTGTTATTCAAATTCCTTTACAAGGCCTTACTGGAACATTATGGGGCGCTATAGGCATTGCGTTTTTCATTTCGTTCTTGTGGTGGTTTGGCGTTCATGGACAATCAGTGGTCAACGGTATTGTAACCGCGCTGCTGCTTTCAAATCTTGACGCCAACAAAGCCCTGCTTGCTGCAGGTAATCTTTCGTTAGAAAACGGAGCACATATTGTAACACAGCAGTTCCTCGACAGCTTTTTACTTATTTCGGGTTCGGGTATTACCTTTGGTGTAGTTGTAGCTATGCTTTTTGCTGCAAAATCTAAGCAATATAAGGCACTGGGTAAAGTTGCAGCATTCCCCGCACTTTTTAATGTAAATGAGCCTGTTGTATTTGGATTTCCTGTTGTTATGAATCCACTTATGTTTTTACCATTTGTACTTGTTCCTATCGTTGCGGCAGTTGTGGTGTATGCCTCTATTGCAATTGGATTTATGCAGCCATTCTCAGGCGTCACGCTTCCATGGAGTACGCCAGCTATTATCTCGGGATTTATGGTTGCCGGATGGCAAGGAGCACTTGTTCAGGTCATAATCCTTGCACTTTCGACCCTAATTTATTTCCCATTCTTTAAGATTCAGGATAAAATTGCCTGCGATGCAGAAAATCAAGCAGCAAAGACCAAATAGACGTGTGCTGAGCGGTGTAGATGAGTTTAGCGTATATTACATACGCTAAACTCATTTTTTATAGCTTTGACGGTTAAATGTTCGGGCGATTATGCAAAGTACCTGCAACGATTGTATGAGTAGACAGCGAAAATGCTTTGTTTTCACGCGCAAAATCGCCTCATAAAAAATGTACAAGCATTTAGTACAAAACTTGTTGTATTTCGTTTGAAACAATGATATTATAGTTACGAAAGAAAATATGCGCTTTACGAACGTAAGGGGGAGAAATGGAAGTTCCGCGTTTAACACAGCAGTACTCCAACGATGTGCAAAAAGGTTCTCAGCAGCATTTTGGGTACTTAACAGAGCGTATGTATAGGTATCGTGATAGAGTTCTTGATAAAAAACCCTATATTGATGCGCAGCGTGCAATTCTGGCAACGCAGGCATATAAAAAGTATCAGGCAGAACCTGTTGTGCTCAAACGTGCATACATGCTCAAAAATATTTTGGAACATATGTCGTTATACATCGACGACGAAACGCTTATCGTTGGTAATCAGGCATCAGGCGATAAAGACGCTCCTATTTTCCCTGAATACACGCTTGAGTTTGTGTTGAACGAGCTTGACACCTTTGAAAAGCGCGATGGTGACGTCTTTTATATTACCGAAGAAACTAAAGATCAATTGCGCAAAATTGCTCCTTTCTGGGAGAACAACAACTTGCGCGCTCATGCTGGCGCTATGTTGCCAAAAGAAGTTCAGGTATATATGGAAACTGGATTTTTTGGCATGGAAGGTAAAATGAACTCCGGTGATGCTCACTTGGCAGTCAATTACCAAAAGGTTCTGGAATTTGGTTTGCAAGGCTTTGAGCAGCGTACGCGCGAGGCAAAAGCCAAGCTCGATCTTACCGAGCCTTCAAGCATTGATAAATATCACTTCTATGATTCCATTCTAATTACCATTGATGCTGTTAAAACGTATGCACATCGTTTTGTGGAACTTGCACGCAGCATGGCAGAAACCGCAAACGAAACGCGTCGTCGTGAGTTGCTTGAGATTGCCGATATTTGCGAGCGCGTTCCTTATTATCCTGCGCGTACATTTGCTGAAGCAGTGCAATCGGTATGGTTTATTCAGTGTATTTTGCAAATTGAGTCCAATGGTCACTCTCTGTCGTATGGCCGTTTTGACCAATACATGTATCCTTACGCCAAGGCCGATCTAGAATCAGAACGCGAAACCCAAGATTCTATCGTTGAGCGCTTAACCAACCTGTGGATTAAAACGCTTACCATCAATAAGGTTCGTAGCCAAGCTCACACGTTTTCTTCGGCAGGGTCTCCTTTGTATCAAAATGTGACTATTGGTGGCCAAACGCGCGATAAAAAAGATGCGGTTAACCCCTTGTCGTACCTGGTGCTTAAGTCGGTTGCACAAGCGCATCTTCCTCAACCTAACCTTACCGTTCGCTATCACGCAGGTCTTAATCCAGACTTTATGAACGAAGCAATCGAAGTTATGAAGCTTGGTTTTGGTATGCCAGCGTTTAATAACGACGAAATTATTATTCCTTCTTTCATTGAGAAGGGCGTAAAAGAGCAGGATGCATACGATTATTCGGCAATTGGATGTGTTGAGACTGCCGTGCCTGGTAAATGGGGTTATCGTTGTACTGGTATGAGTTACATGAACTTCCCCAAAGTTTTGCTTATTGCTATGAACGATGGAATCGATCCGTCTTCGGGTAAACGCTTTGCACCAGCGTATGGACGCTTTGTCGACATGCAATCCTATGATGATCTTAAAACTGCATGGGATAAAACGCTTCGTTATCTTACGCGTATGAGCGTTATTGTAGAAAATTCTATCGACTTAAGTCTTGAGCGCGAAGTTCCCGATATTTTGTGCTCGGCGCTTACCGATGACTGTATTGGTCGTGGAAAGCACCTTAAAGAGGGTGGAGCGGTATATGACTACATTTCTGGTTTGCAAGTAGGTATTGCTAACCTCTCAGACTCTCTTGCCGCTGTAAAGAAGCTTGTATTTGAAGAAAAGCGTATATCAACCTCTGAATTATGGAGTGCGCTTCAAAGCGACTACGCAGGCGAGCGTGGCGAAGAAATTCGTCAGATGCTCATCAACGATGCTCCAAAATACGGTAACGATGATGACTATGCCGACAAATTGGTACGCGATTGTTACGATGTGTATGTCGACGAAATTGCAAAATATCCCAATACGCGCTATGGTCGTGGCCCCATTGGTGGTATTCGCTACTCGGGAACATCTTCTATCTCGGCAAATGTAGGTCAAGGTCGTGGAACTCTTGCAACCCCTGATGGCCGTCATGCAGGTACGCCTTTGGCCGAAGGATGCTCACCTGCTCACAACATGGATAAGCATGGTCCTACCAGTGTACTTAAATCGGTATCAAAGTTACCTACCGATGAAATTGTTGGCGGCGTATTGCTCAACCAAAAAGTTAACCCTCAGACGCTTGCAAAAGAAGAGGATAAACAAAAGCTTATCGCGTTGTTGCGTACGTTCTTTAACCGTTTGCACGGATATCATATTCAATATAATGTGGTTTCGCGCGAGACTCTAATTGACGCACAAAAGCACCCCGAAAAACATCGTGATCTTATTGTGCGCGTTGCGGGATATTCGGCCTTCTTTAATGTATTATCTAAAGCAACGCAAGACGACATTATTGCGCGTACCGAACACGCGCTTTAAAAGAAAGAAGCACTCATGGAATTTATGCTGGATACTTTAAATTTACACGATATCGAAGACTGGGCACGTGTTTTGCCTTTAGCTGGAATAACGTCTAATCCCTCTATTGTAAAAAAAGAAGGGAATATCGATTTCTTTGCTCAAGTAAAAAAAGTGCGTTCCATTATAGGTGAAGAACCCAGTTTACACGCTCAAGTTGTTGCAACCAGTGTTGAAGGCATTTTACAAGATGCTCGTACGCTTCGCGAAAATATCGGTGGAAATTTTTATGTAAAAGTTCCTGTGTCGCCCAACGGTCTTACGGCTATTAAACAGCTCAAAAAAGAAGGTTTTCGTATTACCGCAACGGCAATTTACACCATTTTCCAAGGTCTTTTGGCAATTGAAGCAGGGGCCGATTATTTAGCACCGTACTACAATCGCATGGAAAATTTAGGAACCGATCCTATAGAAGTTATAGGCCAGCTTGCCTTGGCATGTAGCAATTCGGGTGCGCACACCAAGATTTTGGCAGCCAGTTTTAAGAATGTATCGCAGGTTACCAATGCATTAGCCGCAGGCGCGCAGGCTGTTACCGCTGGTGCGGATATCTATGCGGCAGGTTTTGCAAATCCCTCTATTCAAAAAGCAGTGGATGATTTTGCTGCAGACTGGCAAAGTACGCAAGGTCGCACTACCATTTAGGTACGAAATCATAGGAGTGTTCTTAGACTACTCAAAGCATGCACCGTGAACGTATGAGTTTGTGGTGCATGCTTTTTTAGCTCATTTCGTTTAATTTCTCTTTCAGGTTATAAGAGCCTTTTTCAGGCAATACCTATGTCAATAGGTAAAAAGAAATAATCAAAATAAATTCGGTAAACGGTAGAATAACAGCGGTAGAAATAAAATTGTTGTTTGTGAATAGTTTATGACGTATCATAGTCAGAGTTGTTATGTATAAACGATGAAGTTCATAGGATCTTTCGTTTAGCTTACGTTATGTGTCTTGTGCACATGTGAAACGTTTTTGCGAGAACTCCCCTTGAGCTTTTTCACGGGACATAAGAAAGTGAGGTAAGGCAGTGGTTAGTATTGTGTTAACCAGTCATGGCGGTTTAGCCGAGGGCATTATGCAATCAGGTCAAATGATTTTCGGACCTCAAGAAAATGTAAAGGCCGTTTGTTTAAACCCCGATATGGGTCCTGACGACCTTAAAGCTCAGTTGCTTGCTGCCGTATCGTCTTTCGAAGATCAAAAGGAAGTTTTGTTCCTGGTCGATCTTCAAGGTGGTACTCCTTGGAATCAGGTTTCGCTGTTACTTGATTCAAACGAGCATCCTGAGTGGACTGCAGTTGCAGGTTTAAGTCTTCCTATGCTTGTTGCTGCATATGGCGCTCGTATGGGTGCTGATACCGCAAAAGCTGTTGCTGCTGAGGCAATCAGCGAGGCAGCTGCAGGTATTAAGGCTAAGCCCGAAGACGTTATGCCTAAGCCTAAAGTAGCTAAGCAGCAAGTCCACGGAGCTATTGCGCCTGGTACCGTTTTGGGTGATGGCCACATTAAGATTGGTCTTGCTCGTATCGATACGCGTCTGCTTCATGGTCAGGTTGCTACCTCTTGGACAAAGGAAGTTAAGCCCGATCGTATCATTGTTGTTTCTGATAAGGTTTGCAAAGACAGCCTGCGTAAACAAATGATTATCGAAGCTGCTCCCTCTGGAGTTCGCGCTCATGTTATTCCTGTTTCAAAAATGGTAGAGCTCACCAAAGATCCTCGTTTTGGTGCCACACGCACCATGCTTCTTTTTGAATCTCCTGCCGACATGCTTCAAGCTGTTGAGGCTGGCGTTGAAATCAAAAAAGCTAACTTGGGATCTATTGCTCACTCAGTAGGAAAAGTTGTCGTTAACAATGCAATTGCAATGGGTAAAGACGACGTCGAAGCCCTCGAGAAACTCGTTTCATTGGGTGTCGAGTTTGATGTTCGTAAAGTTCCTGCTGACGCACCTGAAAACTTTAATGCTTTGCTCCAAAAAGCAAAGTCTGAGTTGGCATAAAGGAGGATTTCATGCCTATCATTAGTTTGATTTTGGTGGTGATCGTTGCCTTTTTTGCAGGTATGGAAGGTATTTTGGACGAGTTCCAATTCCATCAACCACTTGTTGCCTGCACCTTAATTGGTATCGTAACTGGTCACCCCACCGAAGGTATTATTTTGGGCGGTTCATTACAGATGATCGCTCTTGGTTGGGCAAACATCGGTGCTGCAGTTGCTCCTGACGCAGCTCTTGCTTCTGTTGCTTCTGCTATCATCATGGTTCTTGCACTTAACGGTGGTGCACAAGATACTCAAACCGCTATCAATACCTCTATTGCTTTGGCAATCCCTCTGTCAGTAGCTGGTTTGTTCCTTACCATGATTGCTCGTACCATTGCTATTCCTATCGTTCACGCGATGGACGCAGCCGCCGATAAGGGCAACATTGCAGCTATGGAAGCATGGCAGGTTATTGCAATTGCTATGCAAGGTCTTCGTATTGCTATCCCTGCAGCTGCTTTGTGCTTTGTTCCTTCCGAAGCTGTTAAGGCAGTACTTGACCAAATGCCTGCATGGCTTGCAGGTGGTATGGGCGTCGGCGGCGGAATGGTAGCTGCCGTTGGTTACGCTATGGTTATCAACATGATGGCTTCTAAAGAAGTTTGGCCTTTCTTCATTCTTGGTTTTGTTATTGCCGCGCTTAAAGGCCTCACCCTTATTGCACTTGGTGCAATTGGTGTTTCTCTTGCAATCATTTACCTTGGCCTCAAAGAAGTTGCTTCTCACGGCTCTGGTAGTGCAGGCTCGCAAGATCCTTTAGGCGACATTATTAACGACTATGAATAACGAAAGGAGCGAAAACATAATGGCAGATCAAATTAAACTTTCTAAGTCAGACCGTATGGCTGTTGCGTGGCGCCATCAGTTCCTTCAAGGTTCATGGAACTTCGAGCGTATGCAAAACGGTGGTTGGTGCTACTCCATCATCCCCGCCATTAAAAAGCTCTATCCTGCAAAACAGGATCAGGTTGCTGCTTTAAAGCGCCACATGGAGTTCTACAACACGCACCCTTATGTATCAGCTCCTGTAATGGGTGTTACTCTTGCACTTGAGGAAGAGCGTGCTAACGGAAATCCCGTTGACGACGCAGCTATCCAAGGTGTAAAGGTTGGTATGATGGGTCCTCTCGCCGGCGTTGGCGACCCAGTATTCTGGTTTACCCTTCGTCCTATCTTAGGTGCTTTAGGTGCTTCTTTGGCATTAAGTGGAAACCTTGTTGGTCCTTTGCTCTTCTTTATTGCTTGGAACGTTATCCGTATGGCATTCCTTTGGTACACGCAAGAGTTTGGTTACAAACTTGGTACCTCTATTGTTAAGGACGTTTCTGGTGGTCTTTTGAGCAAAATCACCGAAGGTGCTTCGATCCTTGGTATGTTTATTATTGGTTCTTTGGTTCAGCGTTGGGTTTCCATCAGCTTTACTCCGGTTGTCTCTAAGATCAACCAGGCTCCTGGTGCATTCATTGACTGGTCCAAGATCGAGCCGACTGCAGACGGTATCAAGAGCGCTATTACTCAATACAACGCTTTAGGTGTAAACGGCCTTGACCAAGTTAAGGTTACAACCCTTCAACAAAACCTCGACCAGCTTATTCCTGGTCTTGCAGCTGTATGCCTTACGCTTTTATGCTGCTGGTTGTTGAAGAAGAAAGTTTCTCCTATCGTTATCATCCTTGCACTGTTCTTGGTTGGTATTGTGGCTCGTTTAGCTCACGTTATGTAATGCGTTTTAGCAATAACTGAGTGTTTGAAATAGCGCGCGCATGTAGTATGCTACGTGTGCGCGCTTTTACTACAAAATGAAAGAGGGAAAATGGTTTCTTCTCAAAATACAAAAGTTGATCTTACTATTAAGGCAGCATCGTTTTTAGGACTTACCACTTACGGCCACGTTATGATTGGTGATAAAGCCTTTGAGTTTTATAACGAAAAAAATCCTGCTGACTTTATTCAAATACCTTGGGAAGAAATCGATTCGGTAGCCGCTTCGGTGCTGTTTAAGGGCAAAATTATTCCTCGCTTTATGATTCAAACTAAAAAAACGGGAAAGTTTTCTTTTTCTACTAAGGACAATAAAAAGACTTTGCGTGCTATACGTACCTACATTTCACCAGATCGCATGTATCGCTCGCTCTCTTTTTTGGATGTAGTTAAACTAGGAATTACAAGAATTTGTAAAATGATAGCTTCACCATTCAAAAAATAATTGTGTTTGGTAGGCAAGATTGTACTTACAGCGCAGTATATGGTGCGTACATGGCGCACTTTATGCTGCGCGTTTTTGTAGACACCTGTTTTGTGTGTTATTGCAAAGTATGGCTATGTGGCACGTCCATGATTTGAATACGATGTGTTTTTCTCAACGTAGTCTCGTGCAAAATGTAGAATTACATGGTAACCTAATTTAGTTATACAAAATCTTTTCTACTTGCTTCTTGGTGCAAGTTTTAACAGAAAGTGAGTGCATCGTGGCAGCAATTTCAACTGCAGACTTCCGTAACGGAATGGGTCTTAAGATTAATAACAAATACTACACCATTGTTGAGTTTCAGCATGTAAAGCCTGGTAAGGGGGGTGCTTTTGTTCGCTATAAGATCAAAGACCTTAAAAGCGGTCGCGTTATCGATCAAACATGTAATGCAGGTTCTAAGTTTGAAAGCGTTCAGCTTATCACGCGTGAAATGCAATATCTTTATAACGATGGCGATTCGTTCTATTTTATGGACAACGAAACATACGAACAAATTCCTGTTTCGGCAGATTTCATTGGCGAAAATAAAAAATGGTTAAAAGAAAACGATAACTGCCAGCTCTTGTATGCTGATACCGAGCTTTTAGGTGTTAATCCTCCTATGTTTATTGAGGTAGAAATTACCGAAACCGACCCTGGCTTCAAAGGTGATACCGTACAAGGAGGAACCAAGCCTGCAACTATCGAAACTGGCGCTGTTATTGCTGTTCCTATGTACCTTAATCAGGGCGAAAAGGTTCGCGTTGACACACGTGTTGGTAAATTTGTAGCTCGCGTATAGGTTGATTACGTTTGAAACTTTTAATTCCGTGGAATGTTGTATCATTTCACGGAATTTTTTGTCGCGCTTTTGTTTAGAGCTATTCTCTACTATACTTGATAGTAGAGGTTTGATTTCTGTAGAGGCAGCCGCACTTGTGCTTGGTGCATGCTATGTTGGTAGTATTTATCATTGCGTGTAACAGATATTGCACAAAGACTTGTTGGCGCACCTATCAGAAATATCAATCAAAACGTATTGAAGGGATATCCTATGAGTACACATGAGCTTTTTATTTCCGGCTTGGGTATTTCACAAAATGTTCTCCGTGCAATAGTTGTAAAAGCAGTAAGCCACATCGAAGGCGTTGCGCAGGTAGGCGGCAACGATATTACGTCTAGCCTTATTTCGGTGTTTACGACCAAGTCTTTGCCAGAAGATAAAGCTGTTGAGGCTCGTGTCGAAGATGATAAACTTTTTGTAGATGTCCATGTTGCCGTTTTTTATGGATATCCTTTTGTGGGTCTTGCACAAGAAATTCGTTCATCTGTTGCAACAGCTTTGCAAGAACAGCTTTCTTGCGAAATTGGTGCTATCGACGTATATATTGACAGTTTAGTATTTCCCAAGGAGTAGTGAATAACGTGCCAAAAAAGGTACAATTTGCAGGAAGAACTCTTGCTCGCAGCCAAGCGCTTCAATTGATGTTTCAGGCTGAATCAAGGAACATGCAAGTTTGTGATGTTCTTGCTACAAACTATTTGTTGTCCGAAGGTCCCCTTGATGACTTTGGGAAACGCTTAGCTCTTGGCGCTGATGAGCTGCGTGACAAGCTTGATGCGCTCATTTCTCGTGTAATTACCAACTGGAATCTTAATCGCTTGCTTAGTGTTGATCGCAACATTTTACGTCTTGCACTCTACGAAATGATAAAAGTAGACGACGTGGATATTGCAGTAACTATTAACGAATCAGTTAATTTAGCGAAAGCTTATGGCACCGATGAATCCTCACATTTTGTCAATGGTGTTTTAGGACAAGTTGCGCGCATGATGGAAAACGGGCGCGATGTATTAGAAGATGTTTCTACACCTGATGAGTCTGTGTCCATGTCTTCTGATAGAGATTCAAGCGCTGCTCAGAACACTGTTGATGATCCTGTATCCACGCCAACTACAGAAGATGTACCAGCAGAAGATGCTGATAGTGATGCTGCTTGTGCACACGATGCAAACGCATCTCATAAAACACAGCTTACTGACGCTGATATAACAAGTGATTCTGATGTTCGCGCATGTGTACGCAGCGCTGTTGATGAGTTCTTATCGCACAAAGATAACGTCTTAAAACTCTAAGGTATGTATATGGCACAGCTTTCATCACAAGATTATACAAGCTTTACCGATATAAAAGCACGTCTTGAACAGATTATTACCTCGGTTAAAGACAAGGGAGTTTCTTTGGAAAACTCACTTGATTTGTTTGATGAGGCAATTAAGCTTGGTTCGCGCGCGGTAGATATGGTTGACGCGGTGGATTTGGATGATAGTGAGCTTTTAGCTACGGATGCTGACGCTTTGCCTCATAAAAATACCTCCACAACCGATACTGAAAACAGTGCTGAAAACGATGCTGAAAACAGCGCTTCTGAAACTGATACATCTTCAAAGGTGCAGCCCCACTCATCTGAGGATGAATCTTCTCAACATGATGGCAACCAAGCGTCTGCTACGTCTGAGCACTAGTTTCAAAAAGAGCAGTATATGAAGCAGCGTCTTGACACAGAGCTTGTTCAGCAGGGTTTTTTTGCAACGAAAAAGGAAGCATATGCTGCTGTTTTAGCAGGGGAAGTTTCATCAGAACACGAACGCCTTACTCATCCAGGAAAACAAGTGCCAGCTGGCATATATCTCCACGTTAAAAGTCATATTCCATTCGTAAGCCGAGGCGGTTTTAAGCTTGTTCGTGCTTTGGAAGCGTTTGGTATAGATGTTCGAGGCAAAAAATGTTTGGATGTAGGCGCTTCAACGGGTGGATTTACCGACTGTCTGTTACAGAACGGCGCTGCTTGCGTTACTGCAGTTGATGTAGGCTATGCTCAATTTAGCTGGGAATTGCGTAATAATCCCAAGGTCGAACTCATCGAAAAAACCAATATATGTGCTCCTTCGCTTCAAACACCTGATCATCTCTTTGATGTGGTAGTAAGTGATGTTTCGTTTACTTCCATACAAACGATTATCGCTGCTGTGAATGCGCTTATGAAGCCGCGCTCGCTCTTTGTTACGCTTGTTAAGCCACAATTTGAGGTTGATAAAGCAGAAGTTGGATCAGGTGGCATTGTTCGCTCTAAGCGCCTGCATATAAAGGCCATTGGGCGTGCTTTGCATGCATGCACATCGGTGGGTCTTGTTCCTTTAGCTTTATGTCCAAGTCCTATTTATGGCCATAAAGGTAACCGCGAATTTTTACTTGCCGCTGGTAAAGACGCACGTCAATCTTCACCTTCTTCTGGTGTGTCATTAATTGACGCATCCTCTTCTTTAGATGTTTCATCTGTTGTTGATTCTGCAGAAGTTTCTGCGCGTCTATATCCATTATCGACATGGTTAGAGTAAAATAGCAACAGGCTATACAGTATAAATCACGTTATCAGGGAGGAGGGCGCGCGATGGTTAAGGTGGCAATTGTCCCTAATTATTCACGCCAAGAAGCTGTTTTAGATGCTTCTCGTCTTACAGAATTTCTTGAAAAACAATCTATTGAAGTTGTGTGGGCGCCCGATAAGAAGAAAACCAATGTTATTCCTCTTAATGTTGATGATACCGATTTAGTTATATCGTTAGGCGGCGACGGCACGCTTTTGCGCGCAGCACAAATTACGGGTTATCGTGAAATTCCTATTTTAGGTCTTTCATATGGACATTTAGGTTTTTTAACCAGTGCAGGTCCAGATGAGCTGCAAACAATGGTTCAGCGTGCGCTTGCAGGCGAGCTTCATGTTTCGCGACGTGCAACGCTGCAAATTACCTCGCTATTTTTGGATGAGCGTGGACAAGAAATTGAGCTGCATAATTTTGCGCTTAACGATTGTTCGCTGAGTCATGGTAGTAAAGGCGACATGATCGTTTTTAATGTTGACGTATCAGGTCATCATATTGATACGCTTCGTGGAGATGGCTTTGTGGTGGCAACTGCAACGGGATCTACCGGCTATGCGCTTGCCGCTGGAGGTCCTATCGTAACGCCTACGTTTACAGGCATGCTGTGTGTTCCTGTTGCGCCTCATACTATTCTAGCTCGTGCATTTCTTACCGCATCTTCTGATGTTGTAGAAATTTCCATTTCAACCGAGCGCAACGTGGAGCGTCTCTTTTTTGCAGACGGCCAGCCCTTAGGGGCGCAGATGACTCCACTTTCTGCAAAAATAACACGTGGTCAAGGTGATATTTTATTGCTCGAAGCATCGCCTTCAAGTTTTTATCAATCGGTTTCTCGTGTTTTTTACGGACAGGCATCCCATGATTGATGAACTCCATATTCAAAATCTTGCATTAATTAAAGATGTACGTCTTCGTCCAGCTTGTGGTCTTACCGTCCTTACCGGAGAAACAGGAGCAGGTAAAACGGCACTTTTGTCCGCAGTTAAGCTCATAACAGGCGAGCGTGCAAATTTTGCTTCAATTCGCGAAGGAAGCACCGATTTACGTGTAGAAGCGCGTTTAATTTTTGACGACAATGCCGATGATGACATCGTTATTGTTCGTACGCTTGACACATCGGGCAGAAGTCGAATTACCCTGAATGACCATATGGTTTCTCTTGCAGGATTAGCTAAGAGCGTTGCGCCATCAATTGATATATGCAATCAGCACGAACATCAAAAGCTCTTACAATCTCACTATCAAGCCCAAATCCTCAACGAATGGGCAAGTTCTAACATTTTGCCTGCGCAACAGCACTATCGCGAGGCGTATATTCAATATAGTATGCTTGCAAACCAATTAGCCGAGTTAACCAATCAAACCAGCGAGATACAAGAAAAACTTGACGCGCTGCAATTTATGCTTGCACGCGTAGCCGAGCTTAATCCGCAGCGTGGTGAATATGAGCAGCTTCAACAAGATTGTGCACGCGCAGAACATGCTCAAGATCTTATGGAAGCGCTCTACACGGCTCGAAGCGAGCTTATCGATGAAGACAAAGCGCGCGACAGTGCTTCAACGGCTCAAGACGCTCTTACGAGCGCATGTGCGTACGACGAAACGCTTGCACCACTTGCAGATAGGCTTGCCGCCTGCGTTGCAGAGATGGAAGATGTCGCGGACGAAATTCGTCATCATCTTGATGGCGTTGAGTGTAACCCCGAAGTCCTTGATGATATGCAACAGCGTCTGCGCAATTTTCAGCAGATTATGCGCTCGTATGGCCCGCGTATGGAAGATGTTTTTCAAAAAGTTGACGATGCACGCGCCTACCTTGCTGCCCACGATAGGGGAGATGAGCACATTCGCGAACTTAAACGTAAGGTGCAATCTGCTCATGAGCGTCTTGTTCTCGCAGCCCAAGAGCTTTTTAATGCGCAAAAGACAAGTGCGCCTCAGCTTGCGCAACGCATGAATGACATACTTGCTACACTTGCTATGGCTTCGTCAAAAATTACGGTACGTGTTAAGTTGCTTGACGAAAAATTCTGGAATGATATAAGCGCTACTTCTGTTGAATTTTTGTATCAAAGCGGAAAATCCTTGACGGCGCACCCCCTTAAAAAAATTGCCTCGGGCGGAGAGATTTCTCGTGTTATGCTTGCTTGTAAAGTTGTTTTGCAAGAGAGCGAACATACATCAACCTTAGTATTTGACGAGGTTGACGCAGGTGTTGGAGGAAGTACCGCGCAATCTTTAGCGCGACTTATTAAAAAGCTTTCGCGTGTTCATCAAATTATTGTGGTTACTCACTTAGCTCAGCTCGCGGTGTATGCCGATAAGCATTATGTGGTATCAAAAGAAGGAACAGATTGCCCACAAACGCTCATAACTGAAGTAAAAGACGAGGCGCGTGTCCTGGAAATTGCACGCATGCTTTCTGGTGATGTGTCTGATATTTCGTGTGAACACGCACGTCAAATGATTAAAGACGCTTCTAACGACAAAGATTAAAACGTTTTTGCTGGCAAAGATCAAAGCTTTAAAGTGTTTGGTATGTGTAAACCCACCGTATTGTTTTTTTGTATGGTAGTGCTCTTCTATACATCGTATGACTTGAATAAGAGGTGAAGATATGGAAATTATAAAATCAACCCCTATGATGCTTGATGAAATTATGCGCGTGTATGCTGCTGCTCAGGATTTTATGATTGCTCACGGCAATCCTTCGCAATGGGCGCGCAGGTATCCAACACGTGATCTCATTTTGGCTGATATGAAGCTCGATCATGCGCACGTGGTGCAAGAAGGTGGGATGATTTGTGGCGCATTTTCTATTCAAAAGGAACCCGAATCTGTATATGCGCATATCGACGGGCAATGGCTTAACAGCGATCCCTATCTTACTATTCATCGTGTAGCAAGTGATGGTCGCGTGCATGGTGTTTTTGATGCAATTGTTGAGTATTGCGAGCAACGCTATCACAACTTGCGCATTGATACACATGCGCAAAATCTTGTTATGCAGCATTTAATTGCCAAACATGGCTTTATACATTGTGGGACCGTGTACGTGGCCGATGGCTCTGCTCGTCTGGCATATCAGCGTTGCGTAAACTAGAACATATGTACGTATTATGAATGATTATTCTTTTTAAGTCATACTAGTTAAAAGGTGTAAACTATCTATAGATATAGCTTAGTAAATGTAGTCCTTCGGTGTATAACGAAATATGTCGTGTATTACATGCTACGTGTGTTGTAATATGAAGTCCCGTAGGAAATAATATTCGTAAATTTCAGGATACGGGAAGGCAAAAATCATTATGACAAAGCATATATTTGTAACCGGTGGTGTGGTTTCATCATTAGGAAAAGGCATTACTGCTGCTTCCTTGGGAAGACTTTTGAAGTCACGCGGTTATAAAGTGATGATGCAAAAAGCAGATCCGTATTTAAATGTAGACCCTGGAACTATGAGCCCATTTCAGCACGGTGAAGTTTTTGTTACCGAAGACGGCAAAGAAACTGACCTTGACCTCGGGCATTATGAGCGTTTCATTGATGAAAACCTTACCGCTAATTCCAATTTTACAACTGGCGTTATTTATCAGTCACTTATATCACGCGAACGCGCTGGTGACTTTTTGGGAGGAACGGTTCAGGTTATTCCTCACGTTACTAACGAGATTAAAGAACGTTTTAAGCGCATCGAAGAGCAAACTCAGGCTGATGTTGTTATCACTGAGCTTGGAGGAACAATAGGTGATATAGAAGGGCAGTCTTTTGTTGAAGCTATTCGCCAATTTAGAAAAGAAAAAGGACCAGGTCAAACACTTGTTATTCATGTAAGTTTGGTTCCTTATATTTCCGCTGCTCACGAGGTTAAAACTAAGCCTACTCAACACTCGGTTAAAGAGCTTCGCTCCATGGGTGTACAACCCGATTTAATTGTATGTCGTGGAGATCACGAGATAAACGCTGCTATTCGTGCTAAGATTGCGCATTTTTGTGACGTTGACGAGGATTGCGTTTTTGAAAATTCCGATTGTCCGTCTATTTATCAAGTTCCTATGCATTTAGCAAAACAACACTTTGACGAAAAAGTATGCGAAAAATTAGGTCTTGAAGTTCGCGAAAGCCATATGGAAGCGTGGAACGACTTTACCCGTGCCATGGAAAAGGCAAATGCCCATAAAGATACAACCGAAATTAAGGTAGTTGGAAAATACACGCAACTCCCCGATGCATATCTTTCGGTTATCGAGGCATTGCACCATTCGGGCGTGTATTTTGGTCGCCATGTTAATATCACGCTTATCGATGGAGAAGAGCTTGATGCTTCTAATCTCGACGAAGTTTTTGAAGATGCAGATGGTATTTTGGTTCCTGGTGGATTTGGACGCCGTGGTGTAGAAGGAAAGATTCTTTCTGCTCAACTTGCACGCGAACGTAAGATTCCGTATTTGGGAGTTTGTTTAGGATTACAAGTTGCTGTTTCTGAGTTCGCTCGCCACGTTTGCCATCTTGAAGATGCAAATTCGTCTGAATTTAATCCTCAAACCTCACATCCTGTTATCGACCTTATGGCATCACAAGAAGAAGTTACCGATAAGGGTGGTACTATGCGTTTAGGTACCTATCCTTGCAAGGTATTAGGTCCTTTGGCACGTGAGGCATACGGTCAAGAGCTTGTATACGAGCGTCACCGTCATCGCTATGAAGTCAACAACGCATATCGTAAGCAACTGGTAGATGCTGGCCTTATTATTGCTGGTCTTTCGCCTGATGACCGTTTGGTAGAAATGGTTGAATTGCCCGAAAATCTTCACCCATGGTTTGTTGCGAGTCAGGCACATCCAGAGTTTAAGAGCCGTCCAACTAATCCTGCGCCGTTGTTTAGAGAGTTTGTTCGCGCCTCTATTGCTCGTCACGAAGGTGTTGAGCGTACAAGTGTGGTAGCTCCTCGCGACATGAATTAAACGAAAAGCTCAAGTGCATCTGCACTTGAGCTTTTTTGCACCGCGCACATGTTTTCGTTTTTATGTTTTGTGCTTTGTTCCTCGTGCCTTGTGCTTTGTGCCATACCTTTTTATTGCCGTGCTTTTGTGTGTGAGCTGATACCTATGGATACTTTTGACACCATTAAAGAAGAATATCTTAACTACGTGCTTATTGAGCGCGGCTATTCGGTGCATACACTACATTCGTATAATCACGATTTAACGTTGTATCTTGCTTTTCTTCGATCTCATGGCATTAAGGAGCCAGCATATGTTACGCGCGAAATCATAGAAGCGTATATTGCGCATCTTTTCCATGAAGGAATGTCCTCTTCTACGGTTCAACGTGCTGTTTCATCAATTAAAGGTTTTCATAAATTTATGGTTGTTGAGCAAATTTGCGAAAATCATCCAACCACCAATTTAAAACTTCCCAAAAAATCGTTTCATTTGCCCGATGTGCTCACTCAAGATCAAATTATCCATCTGTTAGACGATCCGTTTAAGCCGACTCTTTTGCCAGCCCCAAAACTTACAGCTCGAAAAGCACTTTCGCTGAAACCACAAGCATGTTTTTATCGCGATAAAGCAATATTAGAAATGCTTTATGGCTGTGGTCTTCGCGTTTCGGAACTGTGCGGTCTTAATCAAGGCGATGTTTTGGTTTCAGATGAGCTGGTGCGCGTGTTTGGAAAGGGCTCCAAAGAGCGCTTGGTTCCATGCTTAGGAACGGCGCTTGAAAGCTATAAAAATTATTGCGCCAAGTGGCGTGCTCTTTTGGCATGCGGCACTAAAACAACAGACGCAGTTTTTTTAAGTGTGCGTGGTACCCGTATTTCTCGTCAGGCGGTGTTTGCACTGGTAGAGCGCTATGGTAGTTACGTTGGCATTAAGGGTTTACATCCTCATACCTTACGCCACAGTTATGCCACGCATATGCTCGAAGGTGGCATGAATTTGCGTATTGTACAAGAACTCTTGGGACATGCATCTATTTCTACAACGCAGCTCTATACACATATTGATTTAACGCATATTCGTAGTGAATATATGGCGGCTCATCCGCGCGCGCGGATAAAATAGTCAAAAAACTCTCATGCCTCAGCGTTTACACCTCTGAGCTGTGGGTTCATAAAAAACACATATAAAATTCATAGTAAATAGTACAAGATTTCTCATAATCTGCAAATGATTGTGTGCACAAACATGTGTACCCCCTATATATCCAAAAATGCTTCACCTTTTAGATGGGCTTAATCGGTTTTTGTCATAAAAATCAAATTGTGTGTCAAAAAATGTAACAAAGTGTTGCGAAGTGTTAAGGAAGTGCGTATAGTTGAAAGCGTAATCCGCGGGAGAGTTATCTCTAAAGGTTGAAAGGAGGATCAAATGTATTTGACTGGTACCTACAAACATACGCTTGATGCCAAGTCACGCATTATGCTTCCTTCTGCTTTTAGAAAACAACTAGGCGAGACTGTTTGTCTTGTTCCTCTTAACGATTGCATTTACGGTTTTACTCCTGAAAGCCATCGCGCGTGGATAGAGAGTTTTTTCCCCGGAGGAATCAATCCTCGTAACAGAAAAGACGTCGCTCTACGTGCAGGTCTTTTATCGCGTACACTCACGGTCGAATTAGACGGTGCAGGTCGTCTTGCATTGGGTAAGCTTGATGCAAGCCGTCTTAGTGCATGCAATATCGAGCGCGAGGTTGCCATCGTAGGTGTTGATGATCATTTTGAAATTTGGAACGCTTCCAAATTTGAGGATCAGACAAAAGCATTTGATGACAATCTTGAGAGCTTGATGTTTGAAGACTAGGTTGTAAGGATATGAGCAGTTTGACATCTGAATATCGGCATGTTCCCGTGATGCTCACCGAGGTAGAACAGACGTTATCGCTTAAACCTGGCGATGTTGTCTGTGATTGCACTCTTGGCGGTGCTGGTCACACGGTAGCTTTGGCACAACACGTTGCACCTGATGGTTTATCACTTGGTATAGACCAAGACGACGCGGCTCTTAAAGCTGCGTCCGAGCGCATGGATCGTCTTGCGCCTTGCGTAACGTATAAGTTTTTGAAGGGAAATTTTTCTCAGCTCGATAACTTATTAGTGCAAGCGCAGGTAATAGGCGTTGATGCTTTTTTGTTCGATCTTGGCGTTTCGTCACCACAACTCGACGTAGCCGAAAGGGGCTTTTCGTATCACGAAGATGCTCCGCTTGATATGCGTATGGATCCGAGGAATAACACTTTAACTGCAGCAGAGGTCATACAAACCTATAACGAAGCCGACCTCACTCGGATTTTACGAAGCTATGGTGATGAAAGGTTTGCCGCGCGTATTGCTCGCGTCATTGTAGAGCAGCGCAAACTTTCACCCATTCAAACAACCTTAGAATTGGTTGAGGTTATCAAGCGCGCGATTCCTGCCGCGGCACGACGTCATGGAAAACATCCAGCACGTAAAACGTTTCAGGCGCTTCGTATTGAAGTAAACCATGAGCTTGACGTGCTAGAAACAGGACTTAAGCAGGCAATTCGCTGGCTTAATCCAGGCGGAAGAATTTGCATTATTGCTTATCATTCGCTTGAAGATAAGTTGGTAAAACACATTTTGAGCGAATACGCACAAGGTTGTGTGTGTCCTGTCGATTTTCCCGTGTGTGTATGTGGACGTAAGCCGGTATTAGATATTCTTACGAAAAAACCGCTTGTTGCAACACCTTCTGAGGTTGAGTGCAATCCTCGTGCTCGCAGTGCGCTTTTGCGCGCGGCACGTCGCACAACATATCTGTAAGTAGGTGATTGCACGCGCACGCGAAAACGTATGCGCATATGCAGATGACCTTTACGGTATGTGCTGCAGGAACTTAAAACGAAGCAGTAAACGAACTACAAACAAAAAACGAACTACTCACGCACTACGTGCAGCACAATTTAGAAGGGGTTTTCATGGGGTACCGAGACAATGTCGCACTTGATTATGAGGCTTTAAGCCCCGAGCGACAAGCTCGTGTGGCGCCTAGGCTCCGTCCGTCATTTGGAGTTGTAGAAGGTGGGGGTCTTGACGCTTCCGTTCGTCGTGGCGTAAGTCTGCAATTCCTCTTTAACATAAAAGTTGTATTAAGTATTGTGATGCTTCTTGTGGCAATTGGCTTTGTACGCGTTGCCCTTTTGAGCGCCTCTGTTGCTACACTTCAACATAATAAAGTGCTTACCTCAACTATTGAACAAGCGCAAATGCATAACAGTGAACTCAAAGTGGAGCATTCTATTTTGGCTAATTCCAATCGTATTGGAAGAATTGCAACGCAAAGCTACGGTATGGTGTTACCCGAGAAAGTAGATACCATAAACATTGCCGAACCCTCTTCAGATGCAAGTGAGAGTTCTCAACAATAGTCAAAATATTCGCCATGAATTATGTGTGTTTGCAGACAATCTTGTATCATAGAATTTGCTCTTATGTGTATTTCTTTGTTGGAATATATAGATAAGATTAGTATGGCTAATTTCTAGTATGTAAGGTATGTTATGAGATCCGGACGCGATTTTGTACGAGGTGCATCGTATGACGAAAGACGCTCTTCTGCGTCTACTTCTACCTATAGTTACGCTTATTTTTCAAGAACAACCTTTAAGCTGATTGCAATTTTTGCTTTTTTCACCTGTTGTGTTGTTGCTCGTCTTGTTTGGTTGCAAGTAGTTGACGCTCAAAAATTAACTCATATGGCACAGACACAGCGCACAAATGTGGTAAAACTTTTTGCGCGTCGCGGTACCATTTATGATCGTAACGGTAATGTGCTTGCCATTAGCCGCGAATGTAAAACACTTTATTGTAATCCTCAACAAGTTAAAGATCCAAGCGGAGCTGCGCACATTATTGCCGATGTTTTGGGCGGCTCTGCTGACGATTACATTGACTCGCTTAATGGCAACACAACCTTTTCTTATGTGGTAAAAAGAATAAGTAATGAAGATGCCAAAACTATTAAAACACGCCTTGCTGATGCAAAAATTGGGGGTGTCTTTTTACTTCCAGATATTAAACGAGAATACCCTTACGGTAATGTTGGTGGACAGATTTTAGGTTTGGTTGGTAATGATGGCGACGGGTTGTCTGGTCTTGAGCTTTATTATAATGACAAACTTAAAGGAACTGATGGTGAGATGATTTTTGAAGCAGGTGTTCAAGGAACACCTATTGCAGGGGACCATCCTCATGTAGTACCTGCTCAACACGGTAACGATATTGTTATTTCAATAGATATTAATATCCAGAAAAAAGCCGAAGACATCATAGCGCAAGGAGTCAAAGATTATCACGCAAAATCAGGTTCTGTGATTGCAACTGATCCTCAAAATGGCGAAATATTAGCTATGTGTTCTACTCCTTTATTTAATCCTACCAACGCCGAAGATATTGCCGAAGGCTCGCTTAATCTAAAACCAGTTTCATCTACCTATGAGCCTGGTTCCATTTTTAAGATCCTTACTATGTCTATTGGCTTAGACGCTCAAAAAATATCTCCTCAGCAAGTATTTGATATTCCGGCAACCATAAAATCGGGTGCCGATACCATTACCGATGAAGATAATCGCCGAGTAGCAGCCGATATGGATATTCGTGAAATTTTACGGCGCTCTTCTAATGTTGGATCGTCTTATGTGGCTCAACATTATATAGGAGCTGATACCTTTGCTGCTGGATTAGATAACTTTTTGATTGGTCAAAAAACTGGTATAGATTATCCTGGCGAAGTGGGCGGACTTGTAAAGAAGCGTGTAGAGTACGATGGCGCATCGCTTGGAACTATGGCATTTGGTCAGGCGCTTGCATTTCCACAGGTGCAGATGGCTCAAGCGGTAGGATCTGTTGCAAATGGAGGCACGTTGTATACGCCTCACTTTTTGATGAGCACAGCCGGTGAGGAAGCAAATTGGCCAGCAAAAGGTACATCTATTAAAAAAGAAACATCGGATCTTATGATTGATTATCTACAAACGGTTGTGAGCGAAGGTACGGCAAAAAAGGCTCAAGTACCAGGGTATAGTGTTGCGGGTAAAACAGGTACAGGTGAACAAGCATCGCCTACTGGTGGTTACATACGAGGCAGCTATACGAGTTCTCTTATCGGATTTGCGCCAGCTAAATCTGCAAAGATTCTGTTATATGTGGGATTAGATGGTACGCCTCATTTGGCTGCCACTTCTTCGGCATACCTGTTTTCTGAAATTATGAGGGAAGCACTCACCGATTTGAATATTTCGGAACAAAAGTAGCAACACTTGATTAGTATATAAGAGGGTTTACTTACAACTAAATGGTTTACGTAAGCACATTGGAATGTTTGCATTAACTAACGTAGAGAGTAAAAATGCAGGTGAACACTAAGCATATTCATGTGCGTCTCATTTAAAGAAGGTACTATGCTAACGTGTACGACAGAAGAAATTGTACAAGCTACGCGTGCGTATGTATGTAATCACGCGGATATTACAAGTATAAGTAGCACTACGATCGATTCTAGAAATGTAGTGTCTCAAGGCATGTTTGTTGCTTTTCGTGGCGAGAGAACAGACGGCAATTTATATGCTGATTCTGCAATTGGTGCAGGTGCTTCTTGTGTTGTGCTCACATGCGAAGCATCACAAGATCTTATACAGGTAGCTCATGAACATAACTGTTTACTTTTGCGCGCGGCTCATGATGACGCACAAGAATTTTTGCTGCAGCTCGCCTCTTTTTGGCGAGAGAAAAATCCTTCGTGGACAGTTGTGGGTGTTACGGGCTCGTGTGGGAAAACCACCACAAAAGATATGCTTATAGCCACGCTCTCAACAACATTTCGCACCTATGGAACTAAGGCTAATCATAATAACTTGATTGGACTTCCGCTCACTATCCTTAATACTCCTTCTGACGCCGAGGTAATTGTTGCCGAAATGGGCATGAATCATGAAGGCGAAATTTCGCGTATGGCTTTAGTTGCAAAGCCCACCATTGCTGTTATTACTAATATAGGTACCAGTCATCTAGGTCTTTTGGGTTCACGTAAAGCAATTGCGCAAGCAAAGGCCGAGATTATCGCTCCTATGTGTTCTCAGCAATCGCGTAAGCTTAAACCAGAGCTTATTTTGCATGATTCAGACGATTTTACAACCTTTATTACCGAGGCATACGCACAACCAGCAGATGTTTTAGTTTCTTGTGTAGGCGAGAAATCGTCCTCGTCTATTCACGTGACAAAGATAGATCTTAACGAGCTTGGTAAGGCATGTGCGCATGTTGTTTGCTCAGATGGGCTTATGCGAAAAGTGAGCCTATCTGAGGCAGGAAAAGCGTGTGTAATTGACGCTTGTTTTGCACTTCGCGTTTGTGAAATATTGGGTGTATCTTACGATAAAGCATGCGGTGCGCTTGCTCATATGAAGCAAGTTCATATGCGTATGGAAGAGATCAAAAAACCTCATTTACCTCTTATTATTGACGACAGTTATAATGCAGCTCCTGCAAGCATAGCTCAGGCTCTACAAGTGCTTCAACAATGCAAATGTACAGGTAGACGTATTGCTATGTTAGGAGAAGTGGGTGAGTTAGGAGCTCATGCACATCGACTACACGGCTATATTGGAGCTTATGTTGCGGCATGTAACCTAGATATGGTGGTATTTGTTGGAAGTGAACACGCACAAGAAATGATGGAAGCGGCCTCTACTATGGGGTATCCTTCTGATCGTATAATGTATGTTCATGATGTCGACGAGGCACTTAAACAAGTTAAACCACTCTTAACTTCAGACGATGTTATTTTAGTAAAAGCTTCAAGGAGTGCGCAGTTAGACAAGTTTGTAAAGGGGATGAGCGCTTCATGCTAGGAAATCCTATGTATCCTACCTATCAAGTTTTTTTGGCAGTAGGAATTGCTGCATGTATTGCGGCGGGTCTCATGCCTTTGTTCATACGTCTTATGCGTATGGAAGGTTTTGGGCAGCAAATCAGGGCTGATGGTCCAAAGCGTCATTTAATTAAGCAGGGCACTCCCACGATGGGCGGTGTCGTAATGTTATGCGCCATTCTCATAACATCGGTTTTACTTTCCGGTTGGTCAATGCGTGCCTCTCTTGCCATGCTTGCAATGTTTGCTACGGGTCTTTTAGGTTTTTTGGACGATATTGAGTCTGTTTCTCATAAACGCTCACTTGGTCTTACAGCGTCACAAAAAATGCTCGGTCTTGTGTTAATTTGTATTGTATTTTGTCTTGCCGCAGTTAATTTGTGTGGTGTTTCACCTACTATTTCATTCCCAGGCCACTTTTCACTTGATTTGGGTGTGCTTTCTACGGTGTTTACTATTCAAGGTATGCTTGTAAGTGTTCCGTGGCTTTATCTGATATTTGTCTTTTTACTTATGGCTGGTATGTCAAATGCCACAAACTTAACCGATGGCCTTGACGGACTGGCAGGTGGATGCTCTCTTGTGGTTATGCTTTGTATGGCTATGGTCGCGTTTTTATATAACGAGATTGATCTGGCCATTTTTTCTGCGTCAATTGCAGGTGCTTGCATTGGATTTTTATGGCATAACTGTTATCCCGCTTCCATTTTTATGGGCGATACGGGCTCGCTTGCATTGGGCGGCGCATTTGCAGCTTTGGCAGTTCTTACCAAAACCGAAGTTATTTCTCTTATAATGGGTGGTCTGTTTGTTATTGAAGCAATTTCGGTTATTATTCAGGTTATCAGTTTCCATTTTTTCAAAAAACGCGTCTTCCTTATGGCGCCGCTCCATCACCATTTTGAAAAAAAAGGTTGGGGAGAAACTAAGGTTGTTATACGTTTTTGGATCGTTTCATCTGCATTTGCCGCGCTAGGATTTGCACTGTATTTTCAGCTTCGTTAATACTCAAAGGGGATAAAAACCATGTTAGATGCCAAACAAACTGAGCCATTGGGCTCTGTATGTATTCTTGGCGCAGGGAAAACTGGCTTGGTGGTTGCAAGATATTTATGCGCACATTTTGACCGTGTTTCAAAACTTACGTTGTATACAGGTAACCCTAAGTCGTCTGTATCTCCAGATCTTGCTCTGCTTGCCCAGCAAGGCCTCACTATTATTGAGTCTGATCATCTAACAGAAGACTATGATATTTGTATTGCATCACCGGGGATTCCGCCCTATTCTCCTTTATATAGTTCAGCGTGCAAGCATTGTCGTGAGGTTATTGGTGAGCCTGAGTTCGCGTGGCGTTGCCGCCCACAAAAGTGGGTAGCAATTACTGGAACAAATGGTAAAACTACCACCACAACCCTTATTGAACATATGATTCGCGCAGACCATAAGCAAGCTTGTGCGGTTGGTAATATTGGCCGCGCGTGTTTGGGCGAAGTGGATCATCATCTAGCTGATACGTGGTTTGTAGCAGAATTATCAAGCTTTCAGCTTGCCGAAACAAAACTGCTTCATCCACATGCAGCAATTTTACTTAATATTACGCCTGATCACATTGAATGGCATGGATCGATGCAGGCATATGCTGCAGCTAAAGAGCGCATATTTGCAAATCTTACCACAGACGATTTAGCTATAATCTCTCGTGATGATCTGTATTGTAAAGCTATTTACAGTCGTCTTGTTGAGCGAGGACTGAGTCCTGTATGTGTAGATACCTCACAAGACCCTAAAACTTTGCAGGCGGCATACTGTAGTGATTCGATGCTTTACGTTCGCTTAAATGGCACTACCACGCCTCTTATTAAAGCGTCAGAAGCGGCTCTTAAAGGTATGCATAATATACAAAATATGCTTGCAGCCTCTGCGCTTGCCTTATTTATTGGTGTATCAGTTGATGCAATACGTCAGGTTTTACAAACGTTTACTACACTTGAACATCGTCTTGAATATGTGGCAACGATACATGGTGTTTCATTTGTAAACGATTCCAAAGCCACCAATACCGATTCGGTTGAAAAGGCTCTTACTGCATTTCCAAGTGGATCAACCATCGTTTTATTAGGTGGTCACGATAAACAAACCGATTTAAGCTCACTTGTTCATCAAGTTGTGCGAAAATGTAGGGGTGCCATATGCTTTGGAGAAGCAGGGCAGCGTATCTATCATGAGCTTGTTTCGGTACAAAATGCGCAAGCTTCAGATGATGCAGGTGCATGTGACAAGTGTTATAACGCTGTGGCTTCGGCTCCGTTATCATTTGTGACGTGCGTTCCTCATCTACGAGACGCATTTGACTGTGCTGTTACGCATGCCAAGCCGCACACAACGGTTTTGCTTTCTCCTGCGTGTTCTTCATTTGATGAATTTCACAATATGGAGGAGCGTGGTACCTATTTCAAAAACCTTGTCCACGAACTGCGTGCGACATCTGATGACGAGAAATTGAGTTAAGGTGCAAAGACAAAACGAATCCGCTCAGCGTCGCAAACGTGCATACACTAAAAGAGGTGCAGCAGCAGACCGATTTCAGTCTCAACAGCGCCCACAAACCCTGCGTGCGCGTGTTGATCACAGCACGCAAGCCAACGTTACATCAGCGAAAGGTCAAGCACGTAATGCCCACTTGAGCTTTGTCGATAAACTCAGAAGTGTTCCTGCACGGTTTATGCAGCCGCGTATTTTATTTGTAACTGCGGTTACTATTTTAACGGCTGTGGGTATTCTCATGGTGTTTTCCGCTTCTTCTATTGTTGCACTCACTAATAGTGTCCAGGGCAATAATCCTGCGTTTTATCTGCTGCGTCAGTTGATTTTTTTGGCAATTGCAATTCTGCTTGCATGGATAATTTCGCGTGTAGACTATCACCTTTTGCTGTTTCAATTTTTGCCGGCAATTTCTTGTATTGTCTTCGGTTTGCTTTTGATGATTTTTATTCCCGCTATCGGTCACGGTTCGGGTGGTGCATCGCGATGGATTTCAATTGCTGGTTTTACGTTACAGCCCTCCGAATTTGCAAAATTTGTTCTCATTCTGATTTTTGCACGACTTACTGTTGATTATGCTTACAAAAAATATAATGTTCACTTCTACGTTAAACAATTAGTTGCATGTATAGGTATTCCTATGCTTTTTATCCTTGTTCAGCCCGACAAAGGCACCACACTTGTTTTGTGCTGTACATTTATTATCACTGCATTATATGCAGGTATTTCGGGACGTTCGTGTCTTATGCTTATAATTGGTGGTCTTTTGGCTTTTATTGGTTTATCCCTTAAGGATGAATACTCTAGGCTGCGTCTTTTGGGTATGCTCGATCCGTGGAAAAGTCCTGATAAATTTGGATACCAACTTATTCAAGGCTTTTATGCCTTTGCGCACGGTGGCCTGTTTGGTGTAGGCGTTGGTATGGGAAAACAAAAATACGGCTATTTGCCCATGGCATATAACGACTTCATTTTTTCTGTTATCGGTGAGGAATTAGGCCTTGTAGGTGCGCTTGTTGTTTTGTGTTGTTTTGGACTTATTATGTATGCTGGTCTGAAAATTGCCGAGCATGCACCCGACTTACATGGACAACTTATTGTTATTGCCTGCACATTTTTGTTTGCTATACAAACGCTTCTTAATATTACAGGCGTCCTAGGCTTATTCCCGCTTTCTGGTAAGCCAATTCCGTTTGTTTCTTATGGTGGTTCATCCATTATTTCTAGTTTTATGCTGGTAGGGCTCGTACTTTCTGTTTCAAGAGCGTCGCATCTTCCAACCACTGCTCACGATCGCGCTCGTGCTGATCTTAGCCTTGCTCCCAATTTCTTGGTTGCAGGGGCGCAAGATGCTTCAGGAGAACAACAACGTGCGCAACAATTACCTTACCGACAAAAATTTGGTCACAAAAATACGCACGACGAACATATGCATATAACTACTAATGCTCGGGGGTTCAGGCGCATTAGTGTTGCACCAAGCGCGCGTGAACGCCTAAGAAATGATTCATCACGAAGGAGTGATAGACGTGGCAGATAAATTATATGTTGCTCTTGCCGCGGGCGGTACTGCAGGACATATCAATCCTGCTCTTGCTCTTGCCGAAGAGCTACGCATGCGCGGACACCGCGTTGTATTTGTTGGGCAACCTACACGACTTGAGGCTACCTTAGTTCCAGCTGCTGGTTTTGATTTTATTCCTATTCGCGTAAATGGATTTAATCGACGTCAGCCCTGGACGCTTGCAAGCGCGCTTTGGCATATTTATCGAGCAGAGCATGTGTTGGCTACGTATTTTAAGCATGATACGCCTGATGTTTGTGTCGGGTTTGGTGCATATGTAGAGCTTGCACTTGTTTCGTGGTGCAAAAAACATGCAGTTCCGTTAATTATTCACGAGCAAAACAGCATTGCTGGCCTTGCTAATAAGCTCTCTGCGCGCTCTGCAAAAAGTGTCTGCGTTTCATTTCCCGCTGCTCTTGAAGCGTTCAAGGGAAAAGTTGGTGCAGATACGCAACTTGTAGTAACGGGAAATCCTGTTCGTTTAAGTGTCTTGCAAGCTGACCGTAAAGCTGCACGTCAAACCTATCATATTCCCGATGACGCACTGCTTTTGGTGGTTTTTGGTGGATCGCTTGGCGCAAAACATCTCAATGAACAAATTGTGGCGCGCAAAACCGAACTTTTGTCCCATGACAAGCTTTATATTATTCAAGCTACAGGAAAAGCCGACTATCAGCAAACTTGTGCCGCGCTCAACTTAAGTGAGGACGAAAAAAAACGCTGGCATGTGCTTGATTATATTAACGATATGGGCGAAGTTCTTGCTGCTTGTGATGTTGTTGTTTCTCGTGCAGGCGCGTCTTCTATTGCCGAGCTTGCTGCGTTAGCTAAGCCTTCAATTTTGGTTCCGTATCCTTTGGCAACTGCCGATCATCAAACAACCAATGCTCGCGGTTTGGTTGATGCAGGAGCTGCTTTTATGATTTGTGATAAAGATTTGGAAAGTACCTACTTTACCGAGCGTCTTAATTCTTTGCTCGAAAGCGCCGAATTACGCGAGTCACTAACGGCTGCTGCCAGAGGCCTAGCTCAGGATAAAGCTGCGTGTGCCCTTGCTGATCAAGTGGAGCATGCAGCGGTTATGTAACTTTAAGGCAGTCTTTGAATTGTCTATAGATGATATATCATATATAAAAGTCTTATCTTGTTAGTATGGCTTTGCTATACGACAAAACTTACGTGAACATATGAAGTAATAAAGGAAGAAAACGTATGATAACACCAGGTTCATCAATTAAACGTGCACACTTTGTAGGCATTGGCGGTGCAGGCATGAGCGGAATAGCGCTTGTTTTGCACGAACGGGGGTGTTTTGTAAGCGGTTCAGATCTTAAAATGTCGTCGTATGTTCGTGGTTTGCAAGATGCAGGAATTGATGTGCATATTGGTCATCATGCACAAACCGTAGATGAGGTTGCGCCAGATGTTGTAGTTATTTCATCGGCTATTCCTCCTACAAATCCAGAAGTTGTGCGTGCGCGTGAGCTCAACATTGCCGTGTGGCCTCGTGCAAAAATGCTCTCGTATTTATCTCATCATGCAATAACTGTTGCTGTTGCAGGCACTCATGGTAAAACAACTACCTCATCAATGGTTGCAACCATGCTTGATCATGTAGGTAAAGACCCTTCATTTTTAATTGGCGGCATTGTTGAAGAGTACAAGACCAATGGTAAAAATGGTAACGGTGGCTATTTTGTATGCGAGGCAGATGAATCAGACGGTTCGTTTTTATACCTTAACCCTGATGTAGTTGTTATTACCAATATTGAAGCTGATCACTTAGATCACTATAAAACTATGGATAACCTCGAACATACATTCTGCGAATTCATGGATTTGGTAGGCGATGCTGGTACCATTGTGGTATGTGGTGAAAATCCCCATTGTGTAGAGTTGGCTCGCTCAACAAATCGTCATGTTGTTACATACGGTTTTGATGAAACATGTGATTACGTATGTAAACAAACTGTTCAAAGCCATAAAATCCGTAATAATTTTGTTGTGTGCACCCCTGATGGCTCGTGCCTATCCATTAGTTTACCTGCTAATCCTGGAAAACATAATGTCTTAAATGCTACGGCAACCATGGCGGTAGCAGATGTTTTAGGTGTTAATTTACAAGATGCCGCACACGCATTAAGTAATTTTAAGGGTGCTCATCGTCGTTTTACGCATGTAGGTGATATTGATGATATATGTGTGGTTGATGATTATGGTCATCATCCAACCGAAATCAAAGCAACACTTGCAGCTGCTAAAAATCTTGAATTTAATCGTATTGTCTGTGTGTTTCAGCCGCATCGTTACAGCCGTACACAAAACCTACAAGACGAATTTGCTCATGCGTTTGATGATGCAGATGTTTTGATTGTGACAGAGGTTTTCTCGGCAGGTGAAACGCCTATTCCTGGTGTGAATGGGATGATGCTCGCTGAAAAAATTCAGGCTTCAACAAAGCATTGTGATGTAACATTTGTATCTCAAAAGAAAGATGTTGTTGCTCATTTACTTTCTATTGCACGTCCTCATGATTTAATCATTACCCAAGGTGCTGGTGACGTTACGATGATAGGACCGGCATTCCTACAAGCAAAACAAGAACAAGACACATGCGGAAAGTAGTTGAGATACGTGTCTGATAAGGTGCAAAGAAAACCAACGCCACGTGCAAAGAAGCCGCGGGCAGGCGCTCGTCCGTCTGGGCGTGCTGTTGGCGCCGTGTCTTCGCGTGCAAGAGGTGCTGCTTTTCCAAGCACACGCAGAGTATCTCGTGAATCCTTTTTTGCACGTCTTACAGCTGGGCTTTTTAAACGCGCGAAACGTACAACAGGAAGTTTACAAACACCCACAAAAGACGGTTCATCCGTTCCCGCTTTTTTAAGCTCTACACCTTCGGCACGTACAAAAACCTCTGCAGGCGCACGCACGCAGGGACGGAACTCCTCATCAATGTCCAACTCTTTCAACTTGTTAATGTGGTTTCGTGCTCTAAGCATCCAAAACGTTATTCGTTTGGTAGCCACTACAGGTATTGTTGCGTTCTTTGTGTGTATAGGTTATGTCATACTTTTGCATCTACCTGTATGTACGATAACTTCAGTTGTGGCGCATGATTCTGATCATGTTACTGCACAAGATATAGCTCAACTGGCACAAATAGAAGATAACACAACGCTTTTCAATCTTGATGAAAAGAAAATATCGGATAGGATAAAGAAAAATCCTTGGGTATCGCAAGTCCATTTTACGCGAAAGTTTCCTAACTCGTTGGATATCAGCGTTGATGAAAAAGTAATAGATGCCTATGTTTTAATTGGTTCAAGTAATGTAGTGTGGACGCTTGGTAATGATAATGTTTGGATTGAGCCAATATCGCTTGCTAAAAGTGATGACAATGTTTCAGTTAAAGAAAAAACCCTTACTAAAGCGCACGAAATGGGTGCTGTTGCATTCTGTGATTTACCTACAAGTGTAAATCCGCAACCAGGTGCAGCTGCAACCGATGAAACTATTGCCATGATTCAATCGTACCGTAGACAATTTTCATCCGAGTTTTCTCAGATGGTGGTTGGGTATAGTGCTCCCACGCCTGATAGTATTACCTTAACGCTTACCACAGGCGTTGAAGTATCGGTTGGAAGTGCAACACAGATACCAACTAAAGAGCGCATTATTCGTGAAATCTTAGATAAATATGAGGGGAAGCTTACTTACATAAATGTTCGTGTTCCGTCAAAGCCATCTTATCGCATGGTGCAATCTGATAGCGTAAAACAGGGTAGAGGCGTTAATTCGTAAATGTGCGTGAGGGCGAGTTGTAGACAATATGTACAAATGGTATCTCAAACCCTCAACTCTCAAGTAAACATAGGTGAGTAACAAATTTTATTTATCATGCATGTACCTGCGGAATTCACTTAACGCACATATATGTTGACAAAGCGATTTTAAGTGTGCAATTATAACGCGCTTGATATAAACACTGTATGTTAACCAGAGGTTTAGACTTTAGTATGCAGCATACGTTATGTCACGCACTAACTTGTCTATGTTTAACTCATGGCAATAACAAGGAGGAACCATGCAAGACACTGATATTTCAAGTAACTACCTTGCTGTTATTAAGGTTGTAGGCGTTGGCGGTGGCGGTACAAATGCAGTTAACCGTATGATCGAAGAAGGCATTCGTGGAGTAGAGTTTGTAGCCGTTAATACCGATGCACAGGCTTTGGCAATTTCTGATGCCGACATCAAAGTTCACATTGGCCAAGATATTACGCGTGGCCTTGGTGCAGGCGCAAACCCCGAAGTAGGAGCCGAGGCTGCTGAGGACTCTCACGATGAAATTAAACAGGCATTAGCAGGTGCCGATATGGTATTTATTACCGCAGGCGAAGGCGGCGGAACTGGTACAGGCGCAGCTCCTGTTGTTGCTGATATTGCAAAAAATGATATTGGTGCTCTAACCGTTGGTGTTGTAACCAAGCCCTTTACCTTTGAGGGTCGTCCTCGTGCAAATCGCGCTGTCGATGGTATTCAAGCACTTTCAGATAACGTTGACGCACTTATTGTAATTCCTAACGATCGTTTGTTAGACGTTTCCGAGAAAAAGACCTCATTTATTGACGCGTTCCGTATGGCAGATGACGTTTTATGCCAAGGTACGCAAGGTATCACCGATCTTATTACCGTACCTGGACTTATTAACCTCGACTTTGCCGACGTTTGCACCACCATGCGCGGTGCTGGTACAGCAACTATGGGTGTTGGCTTGGCGTCAGGCGATAATCGTGCTGTTGACGCTGCGGAAGAGGCAATTTCTTCTCGTTTGCTTGAAAGTTCTATCGACGGCGCAACACGCGTTTTGCTTTCAATTGCAGGTAATAAAGACTTGGGCATTCAAGAGATTAACGATGCTGCCGATTTTGTAGCTAACGCGGTTGATCCCGAAGCAAACATTATCTTTGGTACCGTTGTTGATGAATCTTTGGGCGACCAAGTTCGTGTTACCGTTATTGCAACTGGTTTTAAAGATGTTAACTCGGCTCAAACTATGCCTACGCTTACCATGGGTTCTCGTACGCAGGCCTCTTCACGTCAAAAGCCTGCTGCTTCTACTCGTACGTCTGCGCCGGCTCCTGCGTCGTCACGCAACGCTTCTAATAACGACAAAGAATTTGACATTCCCGAATTCTTAAAACACTCCCGTTTATAAAAAGGGGAAGCGTTTATGGCATTAGCTCAGCTGGTACGTCATACTTCCCAAGGCGTTACGCTGCTTGAGGATCAAAACCACCCTTATGGTGTCCACCTTGCTTTTACCGAAAGAACAGGTGGATGCTCTAAGGGTTGGTATGAGTCGCTGAATTTAGGCAGTAGAACGGGCGACGATATGGCTCATGTCAGCGAAAATCGTCTTCGTGTTCTTAAAGCCATGGGTGCTGAGCAGATGTGTTCGCGTCTTTTGGTTCCTCATCAAGTGCACGGTACGTCTGTTGTATGTGTGCGTTCGTGGAGCGAACAAGAAAGTGCGCGTATTAGACGTGATATTGCGCAGGGTTGCGATGCAATTATCTGTAGCGTTCCAGACGTTGCTGTTATGCTGGCTTTTGCTGATTGCGTTCCTTTAATTTTTGTTGCGCGTACTGCTTTTGCTGTTGCCCATTCAGGTTGGCGCGGTACGCGTGCACGCATTGCGCGCGTTGTTCTTCATAAACTCTGCGAACAGGCGCATTGCGGGCCTCAAGACGTTTTGGTGTATGTTGGCCCACATATTGCAGCTGCAGATTACGAAGTATCTTCAGAGCTCATTGCAGATTTTGTAACCGAGTTTGGTGATCAGGTTAAAACTGGTACGCGCAATCTTAATATGTATGCAGCTATAAGAGCTACGCTTTTAGAAGATGGTGTTGCGCCTGAGCATATATGTAATGCTGGTGTTTCCACCTATTCTCATGTTGATCGTTTTTTCTCGTATCGTAAAGAGCATGGAAAATGCGGCAGACATGCAGCGTGCGCCTATTTAGAACAACCCAAGTGAACGAGGCAAGTTTCAATCATGACGCATGATAATTGTGAACAACAAACAACTCACAGCCGTGCACAAGACGTTTTGGCAGAAGATGCGTATACCGATTTTTTGCGTGAGCGAAAAGCATATTTGAGCGAACGCATAACAAATGCTGTGCAAAAATCTGGCCGTAGTTTAGATGACATACAGCTTTGTGCTGTTTCAAAAACGGTTGATGTGCCTGAAATTTTAGCAGCATCGCGCGCTGGCTATACGCTTTTTGGTGAAAATAGGCCTCAAGCGCTTCGCGATAAAGTATCTGCACTTACATCAGCTATCCAACAAGGCACGCTGCGTTTTGATATGATTGGCAATTTGCAACTTAACAAGATCAATATGGTTTTAGATAATTGTTGTCGCATACAATCGGTTTCATCATTAGAGCTTGCGCGCGCGCTTAATAAACATGCAGGTACAAAGGGCTTACGTGTTTCTTGCTTGCTTGAGATCAATGTGGTGGGTGAGCTTTCTAAATCGGGCTTTTCCAGCAAAGCCTTATACGAATGTCTTGATGAGCTTATGAGCATGGAGCACATTCATATTGAGGGCTTAATGAATATGGCTCCTCGCAATGACCCCGATACTGCTCGTCGTTCATTTTCTGGGCTCTATGAGCTGCGCGAAGCATTGAGAGCGCAAACAGGGCTTGAGCTTTCTACGCTTTCATGTGGCATGAGCGATGATTTTGAAATTGCGCTTGAAGAAGGTTCAACACTTATTAGATTAGGTAGGATCGTGTTTGATACAAACTACAAGGTTACTGCATAGATTATGTAGCCTTGTATGTATAGCAAAGGTATGCTCCCTTAGTGGAGAAAGGTGGATATACCATGAGTTTATTTGACGAATTAAAAGATAGAATAAGAACTATCCGTGGTGGTCGTGACATGGGTAACATGGATGATTATTACGACGATGAGGCGGAGGCTGCTCGTCGTGAAAATTCATCGGGCGTGTTGGGTAACACGCGTCGTCCGGAGGCCGAAAGCGTAAACGTTTTTACCCGTTCGGGCAGACCGCTTTCGCAAGCTCCACGTACCGATTATTATAACGGTCAAAGAATGCGTCCTGCTCAGGAAAGCTATGCTAGCAATACTTCTGCGTATACAGGACAAGATAGGTATTATCCTGCTGATCAAACAACGCAGATTCCCCAAACACACACCTATGCTCAAACGGCTCATTCGGTGCTTGGTAATACAACAGGTGGGAAAACACCTGGTGATTTAGGTCTTCGTTCAATTCCTCGTGCCCAAACCTCAGGACAGCTTCCTCCTTATATTTTAAAGCCTGCCTCGTATGACGATGTTCAAATGGTTGTACGTCGTGTTCGCACGAATCAACCAGTTGTTTTGGTATTTAAGAACACCAATATCGAAACCGCTAAGCGTATTCTCGATTTTTGTTTAGGACTCACCTGCGGTATTTCAGGCCGTGTTGACGAAGTATCAGATCGTGTGTTTGTGGTGCTTCCTCAAGGTGTGGAAATTTCAAAAGATGAGATTCTTAAGTTGATTTCACAAAGCACGATGGCGCGATAAAAGAATAGTGGGTATATTCATTGATAGATCAAAATATTCATGCTTGTAACTGCTCTGATAACAAAGTTCATACCAGTGCAGCAACAGTAAAAGCTGAACACGGGCAGTGTGTGGCTTCGTCTGACAATCAAAAAGTCGTACGACCTTGTCCTTGCTCTGTTGCGCTTATTGGTGCGGGTGCTATGGGTTCTTCTATAGCTTCTGCGCTGCTTGACAGTCAAGTTATACAACCCCAAAATTTAGCAATTGCCGATATAAATGCGTCTGCGCTTAATGTATTGAAACAACGAGGTGCGCACGTTTATACAAACGCGGCTGATATGCTCAAGTCTTCTTATGATTGCGTTATTGTAGCAATAAAGCCTCAAGTATTAACGCAGGTTATAAGCCCGCTTGCGTCCGCGCTTGCTCAAAAACTTGTGGTGAGCATTGCTGCTGGCGTATCGCTTGACACGCTCTCAAAGCTTTTGCCGCAAGCCCGTTTGGTACGCGTTATGCCTAATATTTGCGTTAAGTCTTTAAGCGGAGCGTGCGCGGTATGTCCTGACGATTCGGCTACGCACGAAGATGCAGCTTTGGTGCACAACATGTTTTCTGCATTTGGTTGTGCTTACCTTATGAACGAGCAACAACTCGACGTCGCAGGCGTTATTTCGGGATGTGGACCGGCATTTTTTGCACTTATGATAGACGCTGTTGTTCGTAGCGGTGTTGAGTGGGGTATTCCAGCTCATGTGTGTCGCGATTTAGCGCTTTACACGATGCAGGGTACCGCACGTCAACTGTTAGACGAGCATGTTCATCCTCGTCAATTTATGGAACGCGTTACATCGCCAGCAGGTACCACGGCTCAAGGACTGCGCTTTATGGAGGGCGGCCTTATGGATGCTGTTTCGTGTGGAGTTGATGCTGCAATGAAGAAAACATACCAGCTCAAGGAGCACTAATGCCAACTTTGTCTTTAAAAATTGCATATATACTTACGCAACTTATAGAAGTATATTCGTGGCTTATTATTGTTTCGGCGCTTTTATCGTGGGTTCCAAATATTTCAGGCGGTCAAAATTCGCTTGTTTCGGATATAAGCGAAGTTTTACATAAAATTACTGAGCCGTACTTAAGCCTCTTTCGTAAATTTATGCCTCCACTTGGTGGTATAGATTTTTCGCCTGTTGTTGCACTTTTAGTTTTACAAATTATTAAAGATTTAATTCTGTAAATTTATAGTTAGGTTATACTAAAAAGCGTAGATATATAGCATAATACCTGATATGATGATTTTATCTTTGAACATCATCAGCTTAGTCGAAAGGGAACAAAGATGGCCATTACTCCAGCTGATATAGAACACATGACATTCTCGGAAGACAAAAAACACGGCTACAATACTGACGAGGTTGATAACTTCCTAGATCAGCTTTCTGTTGAAGTAGACGCAATGCTTAAGAAAATTGCCGATCTTAAAGGTCGTCTTACTAACACCGAGCAGCAGCTTGCTGCAAGCCAAGCACAACTTGCAAGCCTTAAGCAACAGCAATCTACCCACGTAGAGGCACCTGTTGCTCCAGAGTCACCTACTCTGTCTGCTTCGGAAAAACAAATTTCACAAGTTCTTATTGTTGCTCAACAAAGCGCCGACAAACTTTTGGCAGAGGCTCGTGCCAATGCAGACGCTATTCGCAACGAAGCCGATCAAAAAGCGCGCGAAGTTATTCGTCAGGCATTGGCAGAAAAGCAAACTGAACTTGATGAGATTGATCGACTTAAACAATCTCGCGAAAGCTTCCGCGGTGCGTATAAGAAGATGTTGCAGCACTTTATCGACGATGCTGATTCTGTGTTTCCACAGAAAGATGCCACTACTGAAGACGCTTTAAATGCACTGGATAAAAGCGCGCAAGCGGCTTCGTCCTTAAACCAAGATGCTTCTAAATCCCCAGTTGCGCTCTCAGGAGACTTTGCCGACTTGGATTAGAAATCTTATGTCCGTTATATATGTTATGTTATAAGAGTAAAGCGAAGTCATTTTGCTTTACTCTTATGTATAACTATGCTTAATAATATTGAGTGCAACCTCATGCTTTGCAACGCAGGCGTAGTCTCTTATATAAAAGGTTTGCGTATTCGGTAGTTGAATTGTGGGTAACGTTAGGACGTATGTTGAATAAACTTATTTCAAATGAACAAAACTCTCGTAAATCTGTTATGCAATCTTTCTCTCCTTTGCGGATTACGTGTAGTGTTATTACCCTAGGTCTGTGTTTAACTACCGCTTCTGTAGGTGTCAATACTGCGTATGCTTTGCCTGCCCATAATCCCGCGCGCCAGCAAGGCGTGCACATGCAGAGTCAAACAAATCTGCGTCACCCTTCTATAACTCAAGAGCTTCCGTTTGTGGCGTCCGCCGAAGTCCGTGCTCAAAAACATCTTAATACTTCTACAAAAGATTCTGCGGATAGTTTTGAACACACGTTGGCGCATATGCCTTCAAGTCCAGTATCTACAGATGGTAAGTCTGTTTCCAAGCCTTCTGGCAAGCATTTTGCGTCGTCCGATGTCAATGCAGTCCAGGTAGATACCAAGAGTGTAAAGCAAAGCAGTGATCGTCAAAGCTCTATACAAAACGTAGGGTCTAAAGATTCTAAAGATTCAAAGCCTACTAAAGATTCAAAATCTACTCAAGATTCAAAACTTGCTCAAGATGTACGTGCTCAAAATCAGATGCTTTTTGCCGATCGTAGTGCCCAAGCTCCTTACGATGTGCGTTTTAACCTGCAGTATAAATTGTTTTCTTCTGAAATGACTTATTTTCAAAAGTGGGAAAGCGGTCACAATTACGATCACGGCTTTGGAGCGGGCGATTCGTATAATGCGCTTGGTGCGTATCAGTTTGATCGTCGTTATGGTCTCGCAACGTTTATGAAGCAAGTATACAATTACGATCCTCAAACGTTTAAAATGCTTGCTACCGTAGGTGAAAAATACAACTGGAATTTTTCAACGCCCGATGTTTTTGATAAAAATACTTCAACATTTACACAGTTTGGAAATGATCTTAATCAAGCATGGCATAGTGCATATGCCGCATCACCAGATGTATTTTCTCGTTTGCAAGACTATTATGCCTATTACAACTATTATGCAGCCCCTGATGGTGTAAAAAGAAGCCTTTCATATTTTGGTGTTAATCCAGACGAACGCTCGGATAGCTTTAAGAGCTTAGTTTGGGGTATGGCTAACCTTTTTGGAAAAGGTGGAGGAATTTACAGCTTACGTGCAGGTAATTATTGGGGTTGTAATAAGTTCTTCAAGCTCGCCAATATCGATGGCTCAATGAATGACGAGCAGCTGATTGCTGCAATTTGTGATGCTGTTATAGATAATGTAAAAAATATTTACCCTTCTCAGCAGATATATTGGCAGGGTTGGATTAACCGATACACCGACGAAAAAGCTCATTATCTAGGACTTAGCAATGGATCTTGGCATCAAGATTCACATGGATACTATTATGTAGATTCTACGGGCAGAACTGTGAAGGGTTGGTTTAACACGGTAAATGGCAAACGATGGTACGCGGACCCATCAACTGGTTATGCTATTTTCGGCGATTGTGTTGTGCGTGGATATCATTATTGGATAGATTTTGGTTATGGTCTGCAATACAATTCATGGATAGATAATCAAGATGGCACACGCATGCGTACTGATGGTTTGGGCCGTCTGATAAAAGGCTGGTATAAGGATTCATCGGGTTCGTGCTTTTATTTTGATTCCAATTTTAAGATGACGTTAGGTAAAGTTAGCGTCGAAGGTAAAGACTACTGGTTAGATG
>NZ_CFRCNA010000002.1:0-87420 GCF_986145555.1 Fannyhessea sp. | reverse complement strand
TTTGGTACCGACGAGTTTGGTCGCGACATTTTTGCGCGCATTGTTTTTGGATGTCGCATTTCACTTTCGGTAGGTATTATTTCTCAGATTATTGCCCTTGCGCTTGGCTTTTTTGCCGGTGTATGCGCTGGCTATTTTGGTGGACAAACCGATGCTGCTATTTCGTTTGTTATACAGGTTTTTTCTTCGTTTCCGTTTTTGCTGTTTGCAATTCTTATTATGTTTGTTATGGGACCAGGCCTTATTAACCTCTATATTGCGTTGGGTCTGCTGATGTGGACATCAACCGCGCGCCTCATTAGAGGTGATGTGATGCGCCTTAAAAATTCTGAATATATTCAATCATGCATTTTAAGCGGCGGAAAAAGTTGGCGCATTATTATGAAACACCTCTTGCCAAACTGTGTTTCTACCTTGATTGTGGTCTCTACGCTGGGTATCCCCAATGCTATTTTGTCCGAAGCTACGCTTTCATTTTTGGGTTTGGGCGTACAGCCTCCTATGGCTAGCTGGGGTCAAATGATTGCTTCTTCTCAACCCTATATTCAATCCAATACGTATTACAGCGTTATTCCAGGGTGCGCAATAATCATCACGGTTATGGCTTTTAACCTGTTAGGTGACGCTCTTCGTGACGCGCTTGATCCAAAACTTAATCGATAAGAGGTCAGTATGAAACGTGAACTCAAAAACCCTCATAACGAAACTACACTTTGTGCTGATAAAGAACTTGCTCAAACATCAGATGTTGATTTGGAAGCTGCTCAGAAATCAGACTCCTCGTGCGATGCGCAAAATCTTTTGCAAGTACAAGATATTGATGTTTCGCTTGAACTTGAACAGGGAAGCTTGTTAGCTCTTAACCATGTAAGTTTTGGCATGCGTCGTGGCGAAACTTTGGCAGTTGTAGGGGAGAGCGGTTGCGGTAAATCGATGACGGCGCTTTCGATTATGTCGCTTTTGCCTCGTCCCATAGCGCACGTTACACATGGTTCTATTACTTTTAATGGGCATGACATTACGCACTTATCTCATAAAGAGCTTACGCAGTATCGCGGAAAAAGAATGAGCATGATTTTTCAAGAGCCCATGACCTCGCTCAATCCCGTTATGAGTGCTGGAAAACAAATTCGCGAAGCGCTTCTGGCGCATAATCGCAATCTTAGTAAAAAAGAAGCGGATCTTCGCGCTTTGCACATGTTAGAGCTGGTGGGAATACCTGCTCCTCAAAAAGTGTTTAAGAGTTATCCGCATGAGTTGTCAGGCGGTATGCGTCAGCGCGTGATGATTGCGCAAGCCCTTGCTTGTGAGCCCGAGCTTTTGATTTGCGATGAGCCAACAACGGCTTTGGACGTAACAATTCAGGCACAAATTTTACAGTTACTTGATGATATGAAAACCAAGCTTAACACCGCCATTATGCTTATTACGCACGATATGGGTGTTGTGTCCGAAATGGCCGATTGGGTTTTGGTTATGTATGCAGGTCATCAGGTTGAATATACGCGCGCGTACGAGTTATTTACCAATCCTTTGCACCCGTATACCTCAGGACTTATAAATTCTATTCCGTCTCTTGATACCTCTGTGGATACCCTTTTTGCTATTGAAGGAAGTGTTCCTATGCTTTCTGATATGCCAAAAGGTTGCCCATTTCATCCAAGATGTCCGTTTGCAAAAGACATTTGCCGTACAAAACGTCCGCACATGGTGCGTACAGACGCTAAAGCATCTAATGCGCCTGTTTCTTGCGAAGCAAACGACCCCGCAATAAAAGCGTCCGATACTCGCAGCGAAACGACTCACGAAGTTGCTTGTTGGAAATTTTCAAAAGAATGGGGTGAGGCATAATGACCACTCATATTCATCAAGGTAACACCCAAAGCCAAAATGTGGATGCGTCCGTGTCTGCTACTTGTACACCAGAGCCTTCGTCTGCAGAAAAGCTTGACTATCAGCAATCGCATGACAAAACGCCTATTTTAAAGGTTCGCAATCTGACCAAAAGATATCCAGTTAAAACCTCGGTTTTCTCGCGTAAAAAAAGTTATGTTCACGCGCTTGAGCATGTGTCGTTTGACGTCCATAAAGGCGAGACATTTGCAATTGTAGGTGAAAGTGGTTGTGGTAAATCAACTACAGGAAAGTGCATTTTGCGTTTAAGTGATCCAACTTCTGGAACGGTAGAGCTTAACGGCTGCGATTTTACAGCGCTTAAAGGAAATGCTCTTATCGAAGCTCGAAAGTCCATGAAATTGATTTTTCAGGATCCATACAGCTCACTTAATCCTCGTATGACCGTTGCTGATATTATTGCCGAGCCGATAGATATTGCGCACAGCTATGCATCTCGCGAAGAGCGTGAACGCATGATAGAAGACGTGATGGAACATGTAGGACTTGATCTTTCGTATAAAAACCGTTATCCGCATGAGTTTTCGGGCGGTCAGCGCCAGCGTATTGGTATTGCACGTGCAATTATTTTGTTGCCTAAGCTTATTATCTGCGATGAACCTGTATCGGCATTAGACGTATCTGTTCAGGCAAAAGTGATTAACCTGCTCAAAGAATTGCAAAAAAAGCTTGGCCTTGCCTATATTTTCATCAGCCATGATCTGTCTGTTGTAAAACATATTAGCGATACGGTTATGGTTATGTATTTGGGCCACACTATGGAGCGCGGCTCTAAGAATGACTTGTTTTCTCGACCTTTGCATCCATATACGCAGGCATTATTGGATGTTATTCCGCGCATTGCACATGAGAGAATCCAAGATAAGCGAATTTTACAAGGCGATGTTCCAAGTCCGGTGAATCCGCCTTCTGGATGTGTGTTTCATACACGGTGCCCGCTTGCGCAAAGTGTTTGTGCGCAAAAGGAGCCCGATTTGGTGGAAATTGAGCCCGGCCATGTATGCGCATGTCATGTGGTGCAACAGCGCTTTGCAAAAAGTTTGGAGCAAGCACATCAAAAACTGTGTGCAAGTTAAGACAGCGCGTTTTCACGCCGAGCACGTGTGCAAAATAAGACATGCCAAAAATTGTGTCAGTTTAAGGAAGCTACCTAGTACGTAAAGGAGTACAACAGATGAGTGATGTAGTTGATCGTTTTATGAGATATTGTGCCATTCCGTCGCAATCGGATCCTTTTAATGCACAAGAGGTTCCCTCAACCAAAAGTCAGTTTGATGTATCGCGCGTTATTGCCGCAGAACTTAAAGAGCTTGGTGCCGAAAACGTTGAGCTTGATGAACATGCATATGTAACAGCATTTTGGCCTGCGTCCAAAGGCTGCGAAGACTTGCCAACACTGGGCTTTTGTACTCACGTTGATACGGCGTGGCAATCATATGGTTCTCCCGTTCATCCGCAAATTAAGCATTACGAAGGCGGAAAACTTACCATTGGTTATGATCGTCATGGCCGTGAAGTGTATGTATCTCCCGAAACTAATCCTCAACTTGAGCATATGGTTGGGTGGGATTTAGTCACGGCAGACGGTACATCGCTTTTGGGTGGTGACGATAAAGCAGCAGATGCCATGATCGTTTCTTTACTTGCTCGTCTTAAAGAACATCCCGAAATTCCTCATCCACGCCTTGCGCTTTCGTTTGTTCCTGACGAAGAAATAGGGCATGGAGCTGCGCTTTTAGACCTTAAGAAGTTTGGCGCAACGTTTGGATATACCATTGACGGAGGACCTTTAGGTGAGTTTTGCTACGAAACGTTTAACGCAAGTGAGGTTATCGTAAAGGCAAAAGGTTTGTCCGTTCATACTGGTACGGCTAAGGGTACGCTCATTAATGCGTCAGAGGCGCTTATGAAATTTCATCAGCTTATTCCTGCGCAAGAGCGTCCTGAATACACCGAAGGCTACGATGGTTTTTATTATTTGAGCTATATTAAAAGCAGTTGCGAAGAGGGCGAAGCAGGCTACATTTTACGCGATCATTCAAAAGAAATTATGGATAAACGCAAACAAACGTGCTTGGATGCTGCTCAATTTGTTAATCGTCAATATGGTTCTTCTGTCTTAAGCGTTGAAATAAAAGATCAGTATTTTAATTTGGCTGATGTGGTTACTAAACCCGAGAATAAACACCTTATCGAAAATGCGCGCAAAGCCTACGAAAAAGTAGGTGTTCCCATGAAATTTGTTCCTATGCGTGGAGGTACCGATGGTGCGCAACTTTCCTTTAGAGGATTTGCAGCTCCTAATTTATCGGCATGCTATTATAATGCGCATGGCGTTCGTGAGTTTGTTCCTGTACCCGAGCTTGAAAAAATGGTCGATATGCTTGAGACTCTTATTGGGCTGTATGCTCAGCCTTGTGCATAAAAGCGCGGTTTTGAGAGGCTTTAGGCGCCGTATGTATGTGTGCATTTAGGTGCTCGTATAAGACGCGCGTATAAGACGCTTTCAGAAGATAAAATCTTTGTGTATGAAAACACCCTCTTTCACATGAAAGAGGGTGTTTAGTTTACACATCTGGACAATTACGCTGACAACAGTGTTCCTTTACCAGCGCGCTTTTACCAGCGGTTCTGTATTAGTTTTCGTGCTCGCTATCTTGCAAAAGTGACATTAACGGTGGAATGATTTGTTTCTTGCGGCTTACAACACCTTTAAGAACAGCTATGCCATCAACAGGTTTTGCGCCAAAAGCCTGTTCAACGATGGTTGCAATTTCGCTGGCGTCTTCGCCCCAGAACATCATCTCGGTTGTTTTACTTTTAACGTCGGTAAACATATAAAAGACCATAGGAAGTTCGTAGGATTCAGCACCAGTTTTAAGATAAGGTCCAACCAATGCTTCTGCAGCTTTGCGTGAGCTTTCGGTCATAAAGCTTGCTTGTCCAACACCAAAGTGAGCTTTGCCTCGTGAAAATACTTTAAAGTCACCGTTAAAGACATCTTCCGCGGTGCGGCCTGTTAAATCGGCTCCTGCATCAAACATGGCGTCAGAGTAGGTTGGAATATCCTCGCCACAAATGGCTGCTAATGCTTTACCAGCATCAACGTCAAGATGTGTGCAGGTAGGTGATCTAAACGCAAGGGTATCGGACATAATAGCAGATAACATAAGACCTGCGATGTTCTTAGGAATTTCAACGCCTGCTTCTTTATACATGCCATAAATAATAGTTGAGGTACAACCAACAGGCATGTTACGAAACAGTGCTGGGCTTGAAGTTTCAATAGAGCCAATGCGGTGGTGGTCGATGATCTCCATAATTTCGGCTTGTTCAAGGCCGTCAACAGCTTGTGAACGTTCGTTGTGATCAACCAAAATAACGTGCTTCTTTTTGATTTTGAGCATGTTAGCCGAACCAACAACGCCAACATATGAACCGTCTTCATCTAAAACAGGGAAGAAACGATGACCCGTTTGAGAGATAGTCTTTTTAGCGTCGTCTACGGTGGTGTTTACCGAGAAACGAATGATCTTTTCGGCAGGAAGCATACAGGCGCGCACAGGAATTGCCATAGAGATAAGACGTGCAGCAGCATAGGTATTATAAGAAGTGGTAATAACAATGCAACCACGCTCTTTTGCGCTTTGAAGTACAACGTCGCTTGGAGATGCACCGTTGCAAATAACAATGCACGAAGCACCTGCACTTACTGCAAAGTTTTGGGTTTCGTAGCGGTTGGTTGTTAAGACTACATCGCAGGCGTCAATAATGCCGTCCATCATTTCTGGAGAGGTACCAACGCGTACATGACCTTGGGTTAAGCTTGCGTTTTCGTCACCACAAAGAAGCTTTGCATTAAGCGTTGTTAAAATGTTGGTAACGGGGGTGGCAGCTTTTGTTAAACCTTCGTCGTCTAAAATGTCCATATTTGCATTAGCAATGTCTTTAATGGCAATAAGACCTTGAAGCATATTTTTTTCGTCGATAACACAAAGCGTTCCGGCTCCAATTTCTTTCATAAGTCTCCATGCAGCAAACAAACTGGTAGAAGAGCTAATAGCTGGAAGTTTTGAAATATCGGTATCTTTAATTTGAGGAGCAACAGAGGTAATAAGTGCTGGCTCTTCAAAACCAAAATGCTTGAGCGCAAATGCCGTTTCGCGACTTACCGTACCCGCACGTCGCGCTTCATACTGCGTGGTGCCGGTTTGATTTTTAAGATATGCATATGCCATTGCAGAACAAATGCTGTCAGTATCAGGATGAAGGTGACCGATAACATTTACTTTACGTATAGCTTCTGTCATAAATAACTCCTTTATAGGTAACTACATATGCTTATGTACGGTTAAAATGCAGCTATTTATGGTTTGAGATTTCATACATAACTGTATTTTCATATGTAAACATAGTACCTGTTAGCTGATGTAAAACCTACACTTATATAAGCTTTGCACAAACTCTCTAGGTTATGCGGTTTTTAGTTTTAATTGAAGTACTTATAGCACCTTTGATGTATAGACATGTGTGTACAGAGGCGTGGGTATGGTTACATGTTTATATATTCATATGTTTTTTGTGGATAAGGCTATCTGTCTCAAGATTCCTTCATCTAATCTTCATAAGGCTGTGTATGTATGAGTGTATAACTCATTATGTATCACGCGTTGCAAGCTCAAAATTGAGTGGTATATGACCAGTAAAGAATAGACATCCTATAAGAAATACTCATAATTGCCACAAAAAATGAAATTGTCGAACTTTTATACCCACTAATCTGCAAATATATAAGTCGGAATAGTTTTTATGTAAATGAAAACATTTTGGATAAACTCGTTGCTTATCCGCCGAGTTTATATGGACTACGTTATGGAGGGGTTATGACTAAACATGACACGCCGGTGTGTGATCCAAAGCAATCCGACGAGATGCAAAAAACCGCATCATCAAACGATTGTGATACGTTAATCGACAGCGTAGAGTCTTTAGAGGCTCAGCTGAAGAAGATGCGTAAAGCTCAAAAAGTTTTTGCAACATTTACGCAAGAACAAGTTGACAAGATTTTCTTTGAGGCTGCTATGGCAGCAAACGAGGCTCGTATTCCTTTGGCACAAGCTGCGGTAAAAGAAACGGGCATGGGTCTTGTTGAAGATAAGGTTATAAAGAATCACTTTGCTGCTGAATATATTTATAACGCATATCGTCACACCAAGACTTGTGGTACCATTTTTGAGGATAAAGCATACGGCTTAAAAAAGATTGCCGAGCCTATTGGTATCGTAGCTGCTGTTATTCCAACAACAAACCCAACTTCTACGGCTATTTTTAAGTCACTGCTGTGCTTAAAAACTCGCAATGCTATTTTGATTTCTCCTCACCCCCGCGCAAAAGCATCAACCATTCAAGCAGCTCGTATTGTGCGTGACGCTGCAGAAAAAGCGGGACTTCCACGCGACATTATTTGCTGGGTTGATAAGCCTTCTATCGAGCTTACTAATACTCTTATGCACGAAGCCGATACCATTTTGGCAACAGGTGGTCCGGGCATGGTTGCTGCTGCATATAGCTCAGGAAAACCAGCTCTTGGTGTAGGACCTGGTAACAATCCTGCAATTATTGATGAAACTGCTGACATTTTAATGTCTGTTAACTCAATTATTCACTCTAAAGTCTTTGACTACGGCATGATTTGTGCTTCCGAGAATAACGTTATCGTCTGCGATAAGGTTTATGATCAAGCAAAGGCAGAGTTTGCTCGTCGTGGCTGCTTCTTCCTTGAAGGCGACGACATTAAAAAGGTAGGAAATACCGTTATTGTTAACGGAAACATCAATCCTAAGATTGTTGGTAAACCTGCACCTGTTATTGCCGAGATGGCAGGGGTTAAAGTTCCTGCTTCCACTAAGATTCTTATGGCAGAGGTTACCTCGGTTGAGCCTGAGGAACCTTGGTCACACGAGAAACTTTCACCAGTTTTGGGAATGTATCATGCAAAAGACTTTGACACCGCTATTAAAATGGGCGAGCGTTTGATCGCCGAAGGTGGTTATGGTCATACTGCATCTTTGTTCATTAACACTAATGAAAAAGAGAAGATGGCAAAATACGAGCAAGCTATGAAAACCTGCCGTATTCTTATTAATACTCCTGCTGCACAAGGTGGTATTGGCGACATCTACAACTTTATGCTTACACCATCATTAACACTTGGTTGCGGATCTTGGGGTGGAAACTCTGTATGCGGAAACGTAGGAGTGATGAACTTGCTTAACATTAAATCTGTGGCTGAGCGCCGCGAAAACATGCTTTGGCTCAAAACTCCTGATAAGGTGTACTTCAAGAAGGGCTGCATGCCAGAAGCTCTTAAAGAGCTTAAGTACGTGCTCCACAAGAAGCGTGCATTCCTTATCACCGACCAATTCCTTTACAAGAGTGGCTTTACCAAAACTATTGAAGACACGCTGGACAGCCTTGGCATTGTTCATTCGTGCTTCTGGAATGTAGCACCAGATCCTTCGCTTCAATCTGCACGCGAAGGCTTGGCTCAACTTCGTGCTTTTGAACCTGATGTTATTCTTTCTATTGGTGGCGGTTCTGCTATGGACTGCGGTAAGATCATTTGGTTTATGTACGAGAATCCTGAAGAAAAGTTTGAGCACATGTCAGCTGACTTTATGGATATTCGTAAACGTGTATACGAATTCCCTGCAATGGGTCGTAAAGCATACTTTGTTGCTATTCCAACGTCTTCTGGTACTGGTTCTGAGGTTTCTCCTTATGCAATTATCACCGATAAAGACACTGGTGTTAAATGGCCTATTGCCGATTACCAATTGATGCCTAATATGGCAATTGTTGATACCGACAACATGATGACTCAGCCTAAGGGCTTAACCTCTGCTTCTGGTGCCGATGCAATGACGCACTGCCTTGAGTCATATGTTTCAACCATGGCTTCTGACTATACGCAAGCTATGAGCTTAAAGGGTCTCAAGCTTATTTTTGAGAATCTTGAAACTGCTTACGATGAACCTAACAATGTATATGCTCGCGACAAGATGGCAAATGCTTCTTGTATCGCAGGTCTTGCATTCTCTAATGCATTCTTGGGTATGGTTCACTCAATGGCTCATAAGCTTGGTGCTTTCCATCACATTCCTCATGGTTGGGCAAATGGTGTTTTGCTTACTCGTGTTATGCGCTATAACGCAGCCGAAAAACCAACGCGTATGGGTACGTTCCCTCAATATGAGTATCCTCATGCTAAAGCTCGTTATTGCGAAATGGCACGTTATTGCGGTATCACGGGCGCTAACGACGATGAAGTCTTTGAGAAATTTATTGCCAAAGTTCAATCAATTCTTGATCACATTGGCGTAAAGAAGACCATTGCAGAATACAATGTAGACGAGAAATACTTCCTCGACACACTTGACGAGATGTCTGAGCAGGCATTTAACGACCAATGTACGGTAAGCAACCCACGTTATCCTTTGATCAACGAGATGAAGAATCTCTACTTGGACGCTTATTATGGTCGCGAGCCTAAGTCGTACGAAGAGTAAACACGTGCATTAAGCTCTTTATGTGCTTTTAAGCTACTCGCATTCGATAGCCCTGTAAACCTATGTTTACGGGGCTTTTTGTTATGGTAAGATGAGCCAATTCGTGTATGAAACATCGTTTATAGTGCGTTTATAGGGCGTTTATAGGGCGTTTATAGTGTTCAAAATTTTAATGCGTTCAAATTTTGTAAGTAAGCCGTTAATTTTTTCGAGAAATAGGTCAAATACGCTAAGATAATTTCATACGTACAGAAGTTTTGGTTACGTTGGTGAGCCCTTGCCTCAGCTCCTGGGGAATTATAATCGGGAATCAATGTATCAAACAAAATTATCCCAGGAGGATTTTGTGAAAGAATATCTTGAATCCGCAGATGAAGTCTTAAGTAGCCTTCATACTCACGAAAAAGATGGTTTGTCTTCGGCGCAAGCATCCAAGTTGTTGGACGAATACGGCCTCAACAAGCTTGATGAAGCGCAAAAAGATTCTATCGTGAAACGATTTTTTGCGCAGATGGCAGACCCCATGGTTATCATGCTTATTATTGCGGCTGTTATATCGCTTATAGTAGGTATCTATAACGGCGAAGGTGATTATGCCGACGTAGTTATTATCATGTTTGTGGTTATTCTTAACTCGTTCTTAGGTGTTGTACAAGAGCTTAAAGCCGAGGAGGCACTTGCGGCTTTACAAGAGATGACTGCCGCGCAAAGTAAAGTTATGCGCGACGGTTCGCTCCAAAGTGTACCTTCATCTCAGCTTGTTCCTGGCGATATTATCGTCTTTGAGGCAGGAGATGCAGTTGGCGCCGACTGTCGTATTTTAGAAAGTGCTTCACTCAAAATTGAGGAAGCAGCGCTTACGGGAGAGTCGGTCCCGGTATCTAAAGTCATAGATATGTTACATCTTGGAGCGTCTGAAAAAGACGTGCCTTTAGCCGACCGTAAAAATATGTGCTACATGGGTTCAACGGTAGTTTATGGTAGAGGTCGCGGATGTGTTGTAGCAACAGGTATGAAAACAGAAATGGGCAAGATTGCTCATGCGTTAAGCAGTGTTCAAGACGAACAAACACCTCTTCAAAAGAAGTTAACCGAGCTTTCGCACAAGTTAACGGTATGGGTTGTTGCAATTTGCGCGATTATTTTTGCTGTTTCGCTTATTAAACATGGGTTTGAATTTTTATCTAATATTGAACTTGTATTGAACACATTTATGGTTGCGGTTTCTTTGGCAGTAGCCGCTATCCCCGAAGGTCTTGCTGCGGTTGTAACCATCGTTTTGTCTATCGGTGTAACTAAGATGAGTAAAAAGCATGCAATTATTCGTCAGCTTTCTGCAGTAGAAACGCTTGGTTGCACGCAAGTAATTTGTAGCGACAAAACGGGAACTCTTACACAAAACAAGATGACGGTTGTTGAGCGTGTAACAGGTAATTTAACAGCACATTTGCGCACCATGGCGCTCGCAAGCGATGCCGTGTGGGATGACGCAACAAATACAGCTCAAGGTGAGCCTACCGAAGCTGCGCTGGTAAGTGACGCTGCCAAAAATGAATTTACCACGTCATATCTTAAACAAACACGTCCGCGTGTTGGTGAAGCTCCCTTTGATTCAAGCCGTAAAATGATGTCGGTTGTGGTGAATAATAACGGATCATATATGCAGCATACCAAGGGCGCACCTGATGTTATTTTGTCGCACTGTACCACGTATCTTTCCGAAACGGGCATTGTGCCGTTTACTGACGAATTAAAAGCATATGTTATCGAACAAAATAAGAAACTTGCTAATAAAGCACTTCGCGTGATTGCGTCTGCGCGCCGTGATTGGGGCAGTAGATGTCCAGAGTCGTTTGATGGTGCATATCTTGAGCACGACATGTGTTTTGTAGGACTTTCGGGTATGATCGATCCTGTTCGTCCCGAAGTTAAATCGTCTATAGACGAGGCAAAATCTGCTGGTATACGTGTTGTTATGATTACGGGAGACCATATTGACACAGCGTGCGCTATTGCTCAACAATTAGGCATTATTTCTTCTCGCAAAGAAGCGCTTACCGGTGCTCAATTAGATGCTCTTAGTGATGAAGAGCTCGACGCAACTATTGAATCATATGGCGTGTATGCTCGTGTTCAGCCCGAGCATAAGGTTCGTATTGTAAGTGCGTGGAAGCATAAGCAAAAAGTTGTTGCAATGACAGGCGATGGTGTCAATGATGCACCTTCTATTAAACGTGCAGATATTGGTATTGGTATGGGTATAACGGGTACCGATGTTACTAAAAATGTTGCTGACATGGTACTTGCTGATGATAATTTTTCTACCATCATTAATGCGTGCCGAGAGGGAAGACGTATTTACGATAACATTCGCAAATGTATTCAATTTTTACTTTCTTCCAATCTTGCTGAAGTTATTTCGGTTTTTGTTGCTTCATTTATTGGCTTTACCATTTTGGAACCAACGCACTTGCTTTGGATTAACCTTATTACCGATTCGCTGCCAGCTCTTGCAATGGCAACCGAAGGTGCCGAGCCAGGTATCATGAAACGCAAGCCTCGTAGTGCCAAAGATGGTATTTTTGCAGGTGGCGTTGGCGTTGATATTATGTTTCAAGGTATTGCGATTTCTGTTCTTACACTCATTAGTTATTTTATTGGTCATTATCTTGAATTTGGCACTATGGATATATCTCAGGTTCTTCAGGATCCAAGCGCAGGCATTCATGGAATGACCATGGCATTTTTGACGCTTTCAATGGTTGAGATGTTCCATTCGCTTAATATGCGTAGTATGCATCAATCCATTTTTACGCTTAAGAAGCAAAATATGTGGTTGTGGGGTGCCTTTGTGTTTGCATTGTTGCTTACCTATCTGGTTATCGAAACACCACTTGCGCAAGCTTTTAACTTTGCCGAAATCGGTTGGGAAGAATATGCGGTTGCCCTTATTTTAGCTGCGCTTATTATCCCAATTGTTGAAACCGAAAAATGGTTTGCACGCCGCGGACAGCGCGTATGTGCATAACGTTTTTGCTTTAAGATTTGGATGCGTATGAAGTCGTTAAAGCATAAGGTTGCCAAGAAGGTTCATCAGAAGGCTTGTGTTGATGCGTGTGGAGCGCATGCATTACATGATGAGGAAACACAAAGCGTCAAATCAGTCGTTTCATCTGATGCTTTTGTAGATGATGATACTGGCATAAGTGTTGAGAGCCCTTCGTCTACCGCAGGTCTTGCAACTTTCTTTCCAAGCTTTAACGACTTTTTTGTATCGCCTGCTATTCGCGAAGCAGCTGCGTGCGAAATTCGTACTCTTTGCAGCGAGCATCATGTTGCTGAAGATACGTTATTTTTGGGTAAATGTATAAGCCTTGATAGAGGATTTCCGCTAATCTGTACCAAAACAGCAACTATTCGCTGCGAGTTTTCTGCGCTGTTGACAAAGTCGAAGTCAGAAAAAAATGTTGTTGTTGGTGACTGGCTTATCGTGGGAATACCTTATAATCACGCAATGGGCATTATGTACAAAATTTTGCCGCGCGTTCATACGGTAAGTCGTTGGAGAGGCGATTCCCGCGCACAAATGCAGGTTTTAGCCACTCACGTTGATACAGTTTTGCTTGTTCAACCGTTTACGCGCGCAGGTTTGGATTTGGCGCGTATTGTGAGAACGGCCGTGATTGCGCAAGACTGTGGATGTTCGTGTGCTGTTGTTTGCACAAAAGTTGATCGTGTTGGTCTTTCTCAATATAAAGATGCGCTTATGACCCTATGCGCGTTATTAGCCAATCAGATTGAAATTGTTGTCTCTTCGCAAGATTTGCATTTTATGGACAACGCAGTGCCTTATAAAGAGTTTGCAGCTGAGCATGGCGTTCATTGGGGTGCGTCTGAGATTTTGCAGCTGGTTGGAAAAAAATCCTGCGCAATGCTTCTAGGTGAGTCGGGCGCTGGGAAATCTAGTCTGCTTAATCTTCTTCTTAAACGCCCCGTTCAGCGCGTTGGCTCTACACGTTCAAAGGACGATAGTGGACGTCACACCACCGTTTCGCGTCAAATGATTGCCCTTCCATCTGCTGGATGTATTATTGATTGTCCGGGACTGCGAACTTTGCCGCTTATGGGTCATGAGGCAGGTTTGGCTCAAACGTTTCCGCTTTTAACCGCGGCGGTTGAACATTGTAAATTTAGAAATTGTTCTCATAAAAAAGAGCCTGGATGTGCTGTTCGCGCGCTTGAATCTTCGCGGCAAGTTTTTTCTGGATCTATTGATATATATGTTGCGCTTTTAGACGAAATGAATTCATCTGCTCATATGCTTGATAAGGATATTTCTCATCGATATATTTAAGGCATGGTTGTATTTTTGTACGCTGTTGCCTCGCAGCTCATCCATCACGACCGTCGCAACGCAGTATTACAGCGCAAACACCACGTCCTTGCATCGCAGTATTACAGAGCTAACGTCACGCCATCGCAGCGCAGTATTACGCCACAATATCACACGGTATCCATCACATTATCTTCACAACCGACAACTTTGATAATTATCATTTTTGTTTTTTGCGCCCCTTCCATATTTTTCTGCATAGTTCATTATTGCTATTTCTATTTAGGTTTTAGAACATCCAAGGAACCAACTCGTCTTTTAAAGTAGATTTCTTCAAGCTATTTATAAAGGCTTTTCCTTAGCACATTTGTGCAATTTCTACTAGAAATTAGGCATGTTACCTGCACGTTTTGTGCATGCCTCTTTTCGTATTCTCGCGTTATCGTTCGATATTTTGTGAGAGTATGTCCTCGTAATATTTCGTGCGAGGAGGTGGACGATGTCGTTAAAATTTCGTTTGTTGTGCGCTGTGTTGTGTGCGCTTTTGGCTATGTATACCAGTTTTTCTTATGCACAATCTGTGCGTAGTGATGCACAAAAAGCTCGTGATGATGCAATTGCTTCATACGGTGGAGATGTAGTACGTCTTGTTGTTACTACTCATCCCTTGCAAATTGGTGACACGATTAAAGCAGAGGACATAGTTGTGCGTGACTGGGTTTCGGACTTGGCTCCAAAAGATGCGTATTTAAGCAGCGATGACGTGATAGGTAAGGAAGTCAAAGTTGCAGTAGGCGAAAATGTACCCCTTTCAACCATGCATTTTACAGAATCGGATGACGAACTTGTAATTCCTAATGGCAGAGTTGCTCTAAGTTTACCTATGAACGAAAGACTTGGTATAGGACTGCATATTACTCCTCGCACTCAGGTACTTGGATACGAAACTAACAACAAAACTACGCATCTTATTACCAAAGATATGATTGCACTATGTGTAAAGGAAGCTCAACCAGCACAAAATATTCCTGCACAATTGGTGCTGGCGGTATACCCCACAGATGTCACGCGCGTGCTATCAGCTGCGGCCACTCAAAGTTTAAGATTGGTAATTCCTGCACAAGATGTACAAGACCTCAAAGACGATTCACAACAAGTAGAGAGCGACCATACAAAAGAAATTCCTCCGAATAGCGCGATTCGTAAAGATGATTCCCAAAAAGAAAAAGATCATGCGCAAAAAAGTTCTGAGGGTGGTTTGAAAAAGAATGATACGGCTTCATCAGTACAAGTGATAAATGAATCAAAACATACGTAATTGTAATTGTGCAAGGTCCGTTTTAAGCGAAATACGTGCAACACATTAATACATTGTGCACGTGCTGTAAAAATCTTTCTGTGAGGTGAATGATTATGACTTATACCTGGATTGCTTGTTGTGCTCCACAAAATAGGTTATTGATGGTACAGACCCTTCAACATATGGAGCATACAACGATCTCACATTATTTTGACGATGGACTCCAGCTGCGCAATTATGTGCGGATGCAAAACTTAACTTCGTGTGCGGTTATGGTTGGCTTGACGGCAAGTGGCGTTTCAGATGTAAATCTAGCCGCAGCACTTGTTATGGATGGATGCGCTCGTGTTGTGCTGGTGGGACGTTGTATCTCGGGGTCTTTGCGATCGCGTGCCTTACAAGCAGGGATTCACGATGTCTGGGATATTGGGAGCGCCGTTTGTGCTGAGGAGCAAAGTAATACACAAATAAGCACGTATGAGCACGTGTCCTTACCACAATCAAATGCTGTGTCTCAAGCTTCGTCCAGGATGTTGAATTCTGAAGAAGTAACTCATTCTGAAACAATTACCTATGATGAGGTATATCAGAATTTACAGACGTTACTTTCACAGTTTTCAGCACTCGTAAAGGCCTCTCATGAGATGTCGTCTTCAACAGGTAAGTCGTTTGTTGCAGCAACAGATGCCTGTTTATCTACTGATAATCAACGTTTATTGAAAGATAATTCTCAAGATATGCTTGATATAGATGACGATGATATTTTTAAAGAAACGCTGAATCCAAATCAACGGCTCAATAAAGATATCAATCAGGTGCAACAAGCGCGCTGTGTGAATGATGTGCATGATGAGGATCATTATGTAAATCAGGTAGATCAAACGTGTGCTTTTGTACCAATGCCGCGGAAACCTGTAGTTCCTACATCGTCCGCGAGTTTGCCAGCAGCTACATCAGCTGCAGAGCCTATAGCGTTTTCCTCTGTGTCTGCGTCGCAACAGACACAAACCGCAACATCTTCTGAACTTGGAGCTGCTCCTATTATTAGCTTTGTTTCTGGGAGAGGAGGTATGGGTAAAACAGCTTTGGTTGCTACATGCGCTGAACTGGCTCGAGATATGGGTTTTAAGATTGCTCTTCTTGATTTTGATTTATCGGGCGGAAATCTTGCATTTTGTTTTGGCGTTAAACGACCTTATGATTTAAGTCGTATATCGCATGATGTTATGTGTGATGACCTGATTGCAAAGAGTGCCACGCTTATAGATGATGCATGTTTTTTATGGGGTCCATGCGAAAAGCCTGAAATGGCTGAGACAATTTCTCCTCATATTGGTGCGATTTTAAGGTATGTAACGCAAAACTTTGATCTGGTTTTTGCAGATACTTCTACCACGTTTACCGATGCTGTAGCGCAAGTGGTGCAAGCGAGCACACGTGTTGCAATTGTTCACGATGATTTACCCGATGCAATTTCTGCGCTTGCAAAAACGGCTGCTTTAGCAGTAAGGCTTGGTGTACCGCGTACAAGGATTTGTAGGGTAGACAATTTTAGTAATCCTCACAATCGATTTGACATAGATTTTGGACGTAGCGAAATAGGTTTAGAGGGTGCTCAAGCATATAAAATTGTAGATGGAGGTATGGATATACATGAACTTCTTGCAACTGGACATGTGAGAGAACTCATACAAGTACGTAATGCTTATGTAAAATCAGTTCAGGCTATGCTAACAGAGTTTATTCACGATTTAGCATTAAAACCTTCAAATTCAACTGAGGCGTATGCACCAGCTTCTGCGAAAAATTCAATTAAGGGTCGAAAATTACATCTTGCATTTTTTAATCGCCATAAAGAGGCGATGTAAATGTCGCTTTTGGAACGTATACGTGCTTTAGAGCCTAAAGAACAATCGAGCTATAGAGGAAATGCACCTCGCAAGCCAAAATCAGATTTTTATGACTCTTTTCATGCAAAACGAAGAAAGCGCCTTCAAGAAGCATTGGTGGATAGATTAGGCCTCTCAACGATTGCAACGATGATGCAGTCTTACGATACCGCGCGTCTTAAAGAGGAAATTGATGTTGCATGTCGTGACCTTTTGCACACTGAGATGTTTAGTGATGTTCCAGAGCATGATTATGAACAGTTAATACGTGGAGTAAGCGATACCATTTGTGGATTGGGTCCAATTCAAAGCTTGCTTGATGATCCGTGTGTAACCGAAATTATGATTAACGGTTGTGACTCACTTTTCTACGAAAAAGATGGTTGCTTGCATGAAGCGTCTGCCATGTTTGAGAGCTCTGAGCAAATCATGATGATTATTGATAGGATTTTGTCTCCCTTGGGACGAAGGCTTGATAGGAGTAGCCCCATTGTTAATGCACGACTGGCTAATGGAGATCGTGTAAATGCTGTTTTTGAATCTGTTGCGCTTAACGGACCTAGTGTAACGATTAGAAAATTTTCCAATAGAATTACGTCGCTGGATCAGTTGGTAAACCTTGGATCTCTTCCTGCGTGGTACGCACAGCTTCTTAAATGGGCGGTTTTATATCGACAAGATATAGCTGTTGCCGGTGGAACTGGATCGGGGAAAACAACACTTTTAAATGCACTTTCATGCGAGATTAGTAAATCAGAGCGTATTGTGACAATAGAAGATTCTGCGGAATTAAAGTTTGATTCTCATCCTGATGTTGTGCATCTTGAGGCACAAGATGCATCGATTGAAGGAACGGGAGAAATAACTATTCGAGACCTTGTAAAAAATGCATTACGTATGAGACCCGATCGTATTGTTGTAGGGGAGTGCAGAGGCAGCGAAACAATTGATATGCTTCAGGCAATGAATACTGGTCACGATGGCTCTCTTACCACACTTCATGCAGGTACTGCAGAAGAGGCTATATTGCGCTTGGTTCTTATGGCGAGATTTGGAATGGATTTACCTGCAAATATCATTGAAGAACAGATTGCATCAGCGCTTGATTTGTTAGTTATGTCGGTGCGTATTGAATCAGGGAAACGCTTTGTGACCTCGCTTTCTGAAGTTTCTCAGGGTTCATCAGGTCATGTTCGGCTTACTGAATGTGTTTCCTTTGATCAAGTTCATGCCGAGTGGTCGTTAGTTAAAGAGCCTAGCTTTTTGTCGCATCTTGTTTTAGCAAAACTGGTTAAAAAAGAGGAGGTTAATGCATGGAAACAGCAAGTTTGTGCTGCTTAAATGCCTTGTTGGTTTTTAGCGGCTGTATGATAGTACTTCCTAGCACGGCTCTTTCTTCTAAAACACTCGTATACTTACAAATGCAAAAACTTGCGTATGCGCTGTGTAAATTTATCTCTCGAACTCCTCTTATACGCTTTCTTTTGTCTTATAAAACGTTTAGAACAATTGCTATGTATGTGCAGGCTCGTTTCCGAAAACTTGGATATACGCTCCGTGTAGAAGATGCATGTGCTGTAACACTTATTTTGTTTGTTGTAATGCTTATTTCAGTATTGCTATTTTCGCGTTCATTCGCGGCAATGCTGTTATGTGCAGCGTGTTGCGTATGTGCTTGCCCCATGTTTGCTCATCGTCTTGAGCAGCTTCAAAAGACCACATTATGCCATGATATGCCTGATATTTTTAGAATGCTTGGTATGGCACTTGCAGCCGGACAAACATTTTCACAAGCTATTGCATATGTGGGACAACATCAACCGGGAGAAGCAGGAAAAGCTTTTCAAAAGGCCTCTCTCAAGTTGCGCTGTGGTAGTTCAATATCAGAGGTACTTAATGATATGGCTCATACCCTGCAAGCTCCCGGTGTGAAGTTTTTGATTACGGCACTATTTATATCCCAGCGAACAGGTGCACCGTTGAAATCACTTTTTAGGCAGTCGGCGCAGCTTGTAGAACAGCAGGAAAAGTTTAAAAAATTACTGTCTGTAAAAACTGCACAAGCACGTTTAAGCATACGAGTTGTTTCAAGTTTGCCTTTGGTACTTATATCTGTTCTATCGTGTATTTCCCTAGATTTTCAAAAAGGAATTACGCGACCTGCTGGACTCATTTCTTTAGGTATTGCAGCTTTTTTAGATTTTATTGCATTGATGATTATTCGCTCACTTCTGAAAGGGGCATTCCATGATATCTAACGGCTTAATTTCAATGATGCAAAGCGGACTCTTGATATTTTTGGGTTGCAGTATTCTTTTAAGAACGCGGCCTCATTATATGGATACCGCACGTGCGAGCAGGGTTTCTTCGTTTTTTGTTCCAGCTTTGATCCGTGATATAAAAACTAAAATTTTTGATTTCCCCTGAATTCATCAATATTATGTAATGCTTACGAAGAAAAGGAACCGCATGATGTGCTTGCAGGAACTTCCTACCTTACTTGATGTTATAACTTTGGGTCTTTCATCAGGTCTTTCTTTTGAAGCCTCATTGGATTTATATTGCACGCATTATAGCGGTGTTCTTGCAGAATTATTTCGGCGTCAATTGCTGCAATATAGATTGGGCGTTATTTCTAGGCGAGCTGCTTTACAAGATATTGCTGACGATTTACATATTGATGCTCTCACGCGTTTTACTTCCACGGTTATACAAGCGCTTGAATGTGGATCGCCTTTAGTTGGAGTTTTAACGGACCAGGCACAAAGTATTCGAGATGCCCAGCGCTTTGAATTGGAAGAAGAGATTGAAAAAATACCAGTTAAAATGCTCATTCCTATGGGTGTACTTATCGTGCCAGCTATGCTTATTTCGATTATGGGGCCGCTTCTTGCTTCTGCCGTATAGGCTTGGGCAGCAGCTGAAAGCTTTTGAATCAAGTTGAATATACGTTGATATTGAACTGAAAGGACGCATATGTTTTATAAACTTCATGCCTTTACGCAACGCCTGTATAAAAATATGCAGTGCCGTCTTGCAACGTTTTGTGTTGATACGTCGGGTCAAGGTACAACTGAATACGCCATCTTGGTTGGTGTTCTTGTTGTCATAGCTATTTTGGCTATCATTTCCTTTAAAGGGAAGATACAAGAATTGTGGGATGCAATCAAAAACGGTATTGATCAATTATAAGCGTGTATTATGCACAGACATGTAAAATATCAACCCGTCAGCTTTCCTTTTATGCTTAAACGCTATGTTGCAGTAGTGCTAGTTTTGGTAATTGTAACCTGGATAGCACCTTTTATATGGTTTGTTGTACTTTGTCCAAGCATCTCTTCTGAAAGCCAGAGTCAATCTGATGTAGAAGGATTTGACGAATCGAGTGATAGTGCCTCACAAGTCCCTGAGCCACCTACACATTTGTCTTTGGAAAATCAGCAAAATGACTCACAAACAATTGCTATAAACAACGCGATAAGTGTGGATGATCAAGTTGCTATCGAAAATTTTATTAAGGATGATTTTCAAACGACTTTAACCTGCGAAAGTTCGATTTCTCAGGTGATACGCTGCGTACTTACTACATATAGGAATAAATCCGCATGTAAATTAGTTAAAAGCGGTTATTTTGATCTGCTGGGTCACATGTGGATGTGTATTATTCAACACCATGAATGGATAGATGTATGCCGTGTGCAAACGGATGTGTTTTCTAAAGGATGCAAGGTAACGAGGTTACGTATGCGCTATGAGCAATGGAGCGAGCAAGCACAGCAAAACACGGAGTAATGTGTGTCTGTGCTTAAGACATCTTAATGCGTTATGTGGAAAGCAGAGGTATATATATGAGCTTTCTAAAAGGTATTACAAATGAGATTGCTTCGTGTTGGGTTTTGTTTGTGAAGTTGCATAAATCTCTTCGGCGTTTGTTTTCTGGTTGCTGGATATTCAAACATATACAGAGTCGTTGTGGTCAGGGGAGTTTGGAATATGTTTTGATAACGGTTGCTTTTCTATCAATGATCCTTGCGCTGAGTGCTCTCTGGCATGCATGGGCTAACAAAGATCTTTTACAAAGATCGATCGATGCTTCGTCTCATACAACTGCTCAAGGAGTGATTGGTGATGTACAGGATATCCTTCTTTATTAGCAGGTTTTATGGCTATGTCCGCCAACGCCAAGGACAATCAACGGTTGAAGCTGCTGCGCTTTTGCCCATAATTTTTGTGTTGTGCGCATTGTTGTTGCAACCTATCATTCTTTCTTTCAGTTTATCGGTTATGCAGAGAACGGCAGCAGAAACGGCACGCGTAGCAGCTACTGATTTTGATGGATCTTATAAAGATTGTCAGGGTTTTGCCCTACGCAGACTAGAAGCGCTCCCACGTTTGGACATGTTTCACACCGGTGACGAGTCGGATTGGGTGATTGAAATATCTCGTGATGAGCATGAAGTGGAAGTATCTATAACTGGGCATGTAACACCATTACCTTTATGGAAAGAGTTTCTCGAAACGTTTCATGAAAAAGATGAGCATGGTTTAATACTTCGCGCTCATGTTAAACAGGCGTATCAATCTTCCTGGTTAGGAGGTTCATATGACGAATGGATGCAAATTTGGAATTGAATCGCATACACATGTTTCGCCGTTGAGTATATTTATTGCGGATAGGAAGGGATATACAACCACAAGCCTTGCGTGTGTACTGTTGGTAACACTTTCGCTTATTTTTTCACTGGCAACGCTTCACTGGATTTCAAGTAGAGCTGCAGACATTCAAGAAGTTGCCGATGCCACAGCACTTGCGGGTTCAAACTGTGTCTCCTCGTTTGTAACGATTGTGCATGTCTTGGATGCCTTTGTTTTAAGTTTGGGATTAGTAGGGATGCTTGTATACGCTGTTGGATTGGTTGCTGCGGCAGTGCCGATTTTAAATGCATTTTCACCGCCTTTGCTTGATGTGGGGACGCAAGTATTTTTGGCACGGCAACGTTTTGCAAAAAGCGCTTATGCTGGAATTCAAAAATTTGAGCAAGCTTTACCTGCTCTTATTGCGTACAATTCACTTTCATGCGCGTATGCCAATAGCAGCGAAACATGTCCTTATGTTGGACTTGCAGTTCCATATCCATTTGTTTCTAAAAGTTCATATCCAGCTTTGACGGTAAGCGTTGATTCTAAAGATCTCAATAACGCTGGAAAACAGTTGCATGATCAATCAAAGGAATTAGAAGCCTTAGAAAATGAGATGAGTGAAAACAAATTGAGGGCATATCAGGCAGATTGCGTGGATAATCCGCATTGTATGAGAAGTCGTGCAGCTGATTTAGCGTATTTGGATGGATCTTATAATCGTATGTATTCATATGACGAATGGGAGTTTGAGCTTGCAAGACAACGTGCAGAATCTTATTATGCGCAACGTCAAAGCATGGAAGTTCCTAAAAATTTGAGTTGGGATGAATATTGCCGATCTTGTGCTCGCAAGCAATTCTATTCATATGCGTATGACAAAATCTCAGCCGTTTCCTGCCAAAATGACGAAAACCTCTTTAATTTGCCTGAATTGCCTCATAATGCAGATTCTGTAAGAGGATGTGATCTTTATACCAAAAAGCTATGGCCTGCATCATATGAGGATGGGAAGTTAGTGGCGCATTGTTCAATTGAGTATATGAATACCTCACCTGCTTGTTATGTAAGTCTACAAGAAATTGAACAAGGAGTTGCAAAAAGTAGTTCAACCGATGCGATAGATATGTCTATTATGGGAAAAGTAGCATCGGCATCCACGAATATTAATAATGGATTTGAATATTATTGGAAGACATTTCAACAGGCCGCGCGTGCTTATGCAAAAGCGCAAGAAAAAGCTGAAGAAGTTCAGAAAAAAATACAAGATCAAGCCGAAACTACAGCAACTGCGTTTGATAAGGCTTTAGCACTTATAGGAACAGGACGGCCTCATTTGTGTCCGCCTGGTGCATATGGATGTGTTGCATTTGTCATTCGTTCTTCTGAACTTAAAGCACCAGATAATCTAGTTTCTTCTTTTACTAGTTCAGCTCAATTACCTGGCGGTATAGCGCTTTCGGCAGCTGCGCTTGTCCCTGACGCTACTGATTCACAAAATGCTGTACTTAAAAGAACAGCAGAAGAAGTAAAAAAGTTGGATCTTCCGCTCGCGTCTCCCATACTAAGCTCGCTTTGCACACTTTGGGCTGATTTGCTTGAAAATTATGGGTCACTCTATGATCACATAGGTTCAATAACTGATGGAGTTTTTAGAAGTTTAAGTTTCTCTGGAAATTCTAAGGTTGGCATGTGGTTAAAGCATAAGCTCGGTGAAGTCATAACAAGTTTTGGGTTTGAGCCTGTGGATCTTCGTCTTCTCAAACCTGTACGCGTCAATTCTCAATATGTCTTACATAAAGCAGGCCTATCTCAAAATGATCAGCTTCGTGCTTGGATTGAAAAGATGCCTCGTGATCCTCAAGCGTTTAAAAAACAGTATCTTGAAAAAATAAAACAATTTTTAGGAGATGATTCGTTCACAATTGCACAAATCCCCAAACTAGGTTCGGAAGAATCTTATCCGATACGCCTGGATTTATCGTTTTTATTAGAGAAATAGTGTCATAGATTGCAAAGGTTGTAAGTCATGTTTGGTAACACTCTACACCATATTTGTAGTGCCATTGCCGTGCGTATGCACGATCTTTGTAGTAACAATCGAAATGTATGCCGCTTCAACTCCCATCTTTCAGTTCTGCAAGATAATACAGGTCAGATGTGCGTTGAGCTGGTAGTACTCATGCCTATTATTCTGGTAGTTATCTTGATTTCATATAATGTTGGCATGTATTGCAACCTATGTAGTCGCTTTGATCGTTGTGCTCAAGAAGCAATACTTGTTCAAGGTGTTGCTCCTGCTGGAGAACAAAGTGCTCAGCATGCATGTGAGGAGATCCAAAATCAACTACGTGCAGCAATGGATACAGAGCTTTGTGATATTGAAGTACAAAATGATGCTTTGCATACGGATCCATCGCGTCCTTTGTCCTATGCAATCTCGCCTCTTCTTACCAGATATACCTGCACTATGAAATATAAACCTTGGCCATCATCGTTTGTTTGTGCAGGTGTTGCGTTTAGTCCTCAAGCCTATGTGGAGCATAAAAAGTCTCTTGTAGTTGATAGATTTAGAGCAGGGGCATTGGTGTAATTATGACTATAAAGCTTATAAAAAACTCTTCACAGACTATGTTAGGTGAGTTTGAAATTCTTGAATCAATATACGAAAAGTTACGAGGGCTAATAGGAACAACTGCACAGCATAGAGGCGTTGTGCTTGCTCGATGTTCTTCGATTCATACGTGTTGGATGGCGTATCCGCTTGACGTTGCTTTTATTGATAGCCGTGGGGTGGTGATAAAAAGCTGTCGCAAACTGCAGCCTTGGCATGTGAGGGCGGCGAGGAAGGCTCAATGGACTATTGAGCGTCCGTGTTCGACGACAGCATGGTTTAAAGAAGGTGATCGGATTACTTTTGAAGGGCGTATTTGCTAATTCAACGTGAAAGGAGTTGTTTATGCAGTTTAAGAGGGTGACCAATCAACTTGAGATGATGGACAGTGCGAAAGATCTAGATTCTGAATCAGTTGATATTACCAATTCGCTTCACATACCTATGGAATCTTATATGAAGACAGCCGAAAGTATTTCGCGTGCATCGGCTGATGGCAAATATTCAGCGCAACACATGTGCACGACAAAACGCTGTCCTGTATGTGATGAAGAGCTTTTTGAAGATATGAACATATGCTATGGGTGCTTATATGATTTTTCTCGCACTTCGTCTGACCGAGAGCAGGGAAAATATGAAGCCCATCCAAGCACGCAGCAGCAGCATGATACGCATAGTAATGTGCTTACCAGCTCTGAATTTTTGATTCACTCTGAAATTCTTGACACAAAAATCCGCTTTAGTGATCAGCTACGGGTGGGAAGATTGTCTTCCAATGATGTGGTCTTACATGCTCATTCTGTTTCGCGCAATCATATCAGAATTTTCATTGATAAAGATGAGGTATTAGTAGAGGATTGTGGAGCAACTAATGAAGCAAAAATTCATGGTCGCGCGATTATGGATCCTGTGTCAGTTATGGTAGGTGATGCGATTGACGTATGCGGAATTACGTTTACGCGGCTCTCGTAATATATTGCCATGAGTTGATTATGCTTTGTAAGCACTTCTTGCAGCTTCAGTGTCCCCTATGATTATAGCTATTTGCAATGGTTCTTTGATATACTCGTCTATATGTGTTTACTTGTTCTTAAGCTATGAGAATGGATATAGATGAAAACTTTAAAGCTCAATCAGAGTTGCCACTTGCAAAATGTGTGTTTCTTCTTGATCTATACCGTTTATACAACACTTATGTGTGTGCTGGCTCGTGCGTTTGTGCCTAGAGTGACTGCGTTTAGTAGGCGGAATAGCTCACGGATACACTTTTGTAAAGTTGTAAGCGCGCTTGCGTGCGGTATGTATCTTTTGAGCTGCTCATTTATGCCCGCGTACGCTTTAGCAGATAAAAATTATCGCATAACAGATGTTAATATTTATGCTTCTCTAACCACTGATGGCACATTACAAGTTCGCGAACGTCGTACTTTTGAGTTCAAAGGCTCGTTTAAAGGCGTATATTGGGATCTTCCCTTTGGAAATTATGAAGATCGCTATATTGAGCCTTCTGATATTAAGGTTTCTGAGCTTGCAACACCAGATGCACAAAGCGCCTCACCTGTATCGTATGAGGTTGAGAACGAATCAACATATAAGCATGTAAAAGTATATTCTGCACATAGGAATGATCGCGCCACCTTTGAAATATCGTATAAGTTGCCCCGTGTTGCAATGCGTTATCGAGATACCTCGGTACTCTATTGGAAGTTTGTATCGGACGGATGGAAAAAAGGCTCAAATAATGTAACATGCACGATTGAATTGCCTTGTCCTTCAGGGGAGGCGGTTCGTGAAGGCAAAAATGTTCAAGCGTGGGCACATGGGCCTGTTGATGGGTCGCTCGCGTTTAATTCTCACGGTATTACTTGCACGGTGCCCGAGGTACCCTCACATGCTTTTGCAGAAGTTCGCATCTTGTTCCCAAATTCATGGCTTTCTGCAGCTGATCAAGTAGAAGTTGATAAAAAAGAAAGCATACTAACAGAAGAGCGTGCATGGGCACAACAAACTAATCGAGAGCGTGAGATAAGACTGCTTGCACCTCGTGTGCTTCAAATTGTGTTGGCGGCGTTTATTGTTCTTGCATGCGTTGTAAGAATTGTGCTGTGGATATATAAAAAGCGCTGCTATCGTCCCCAGTTTAGCGATCCCTATTTTAGGGATGTACCATCTCATGATCATCCAGCTGTGCTTGGATATCTGTATTACGATAAGGACATCCGTCCGTCAGCTTTGATGGCTTCTCTTATGCGCTTATGCGATTTAGGCGTCTGTAAGCTACAGCCTTGTAACGCCAAGCCTTTAGCCGCTCAAAGCGTGATCAGCAAAAAAGATAAGCAATCTTATGAGCTCATCATCCAAAAAGATAAAGACTATTTAGATACGCTTTTCCAAAACCAAGATTCCCATTACGCTCAATGTTTGGGATTATCAGATGTAGCTACGCTTAGACAAACACATGCTGAAAAGCGCAATCGCTCTGCTTTACATGTGCTTGATATAGATAAAAAAGCCTATGATTTCTTAACGAGTTTTGTCAAAGTTTCTAATAATTCCAATACAGATGAGCCTGTTTCGTATGTTGGTGAGCATGTGAGTTTTGCCGATATGCATGCGCTTAACGCTTCGCAAGCCAACGCATCATCCTGTGCGAAAGCGTACCAGAATTGGCATCAAAGCGTTGAGAGTGCTGCTATGTATCGCGCATTCTTCTTTGCCCAGCGCTCTTCTGCTGTTTCGCGCGCACGTGTATGCTGCTGGATATTTATAGTGTTGGCAGCATTGCTGGCTTGTATTAGCTGCATTGGTTGGTTAAGCGGCTATATGGTTTTTGATACTATGTTATTGGGTGAGCTCATAGCAGTCTGTCTTGTTTTTTGTGGGTATGTATATGCGCTTAAAAGCTATAAGGCTCTATCACAAGAAGCTATCGAAATTCGTGCAAAACTGCATGCATTTCGTCGTTGGGCGCTTGATTTTACGCGTCTTAAAGAAACCATTCCAACCGATTTGATCCTTTGGAATCGATTGCTTGTTTTAGCGGTTGTATTGGGTGTTTCAAGCAATTTATTAAAGAATATCCATGCAAGTAACCCCGACATGGAAATAGGCGACATCGGCGACGACTTTGTTATGTACTGGTGGTACGCATCGCTCTTTTCACCACGTATGTCTGCCTATACACCTCTTGATGATTTTTCAAGAGGAATTGATAACGTTACAAGTTTTTCCTCTTCTCTTACTAATGCTGATAATCCTTTTGGTGAAGCAAGTAGTTTATTTGGTGAATCAGGCGGATTTTCGGGCTTTGGCGGTGGCGGAGGCTTTGGCGGTGGCGGAGGCGGCGGCGCATTCTAGCTTGGGTATCTGTAGAGTGAAGCTTAATTGGTTATCGTAGGTAGAGGAGAATACAATGGATTATTTAACCAATATTATTGATTTTATAACATCGGCATTACCGTGTATAGCTGGTGTCGTTATAGGTGAGGTGATTGTTAAAGTATGGGAAAAACATCACGGTAACTAAGTCACACAAAAGCAAATAATTATTACGTCAAACACATCGTACCTGCTTTTGCAACGGGATTTGAGTTTATAAATGTAACAGGAAAATTTGAAGAAGGCGTTGGTATTAAGGAAGCAGACGTTGGCATTCTTAGTTGCCAAACAGCAGACAATGGTATTGCGGTTAATTCAGATGGTTATCGGTTACATAACAAAAACGGTGGTTTTACTATTCCAATATTTCGTATCTTATTTTGCCAGAAAACGAGAATCCAAAAGGTCATCAGCTCCAAACGCAAGCTACAAACAAGACAGCTATTCCTACTGATAAGATGAAGGACGGAACTTATAAGCTCTATGTTACTGATATGCGCGCTGAAAGCCAAGGTAAACTGTTTATTTTTAAGTTTATCGTCCGTCATCCTAACCCCATTACTAATGTGGTAACAATAAATGAAGATGGGTAGCCTTATCTTCAATTGACGTTTTTGAACGGCGATACAAGAAAAATTGATTTGAGCAGTTTAGCTGGACCAAAAGGTGATAAAGGCGACAAGGGTGATAAGGGCGATAAAGGTGACCAAGGACCTGCTGGCCCTGCTGGTCAAAAAGGTGACAAGGGCGACCAAGGCCCTGCTGGACCAAAAGGCAACAAAGGTGACCAAGGTAGCGCAGGCACCTCTGGCGAAGGTGGCTCACAACCAGATTATCTAGATGGCTTTGGGTACAGCTTTGAAAAGTCTCCACAGACAAGTGATATAAATTCGTATGCGTTGCCTATGTTGATTACTGGCGCAACTATTTTATCGTCCGTGCTTCTTAAGAAAAAGATGTTTTAGATATTTACTCTTACATAAGAGGATTATGTGCATAATACCTAGTATCTGCACTCGTTTATTAACTTACTGCAAAACAAGCCGATTAACTGAAGGAAACAACAGTTAATCGGCTTACGTGTAAGTACGTTCATGATCCTTTTGCAATATGAGGAACACTTAATTTTCATGCTGTAAAACAGCACACACTATTTATCTTTAGAACCTTTAAGAGATGGATAAAATGTTGCGCTGCTAAAGACGTCTTTAATGGTCTTTCCGTTAATAAAGCCAAGCATAAGAAATTCGTCTACGGTTGCAACCAATTCGCTACAATCAACAAAGTGGTTTTTCGCATTTCTAAGGCTTGTATCTTGAGCACGCCATGCTTCGTAATTTGCGTCGGTCAAATAGTAAACATCGTTATCTACCTTCATATATACCGAATGGTGCGTATGCAGATAATCGGCCAGCTGGTCATAATTGATGTCGAGTACCTCATCAGATTTCTTACCCATGATTTATCCTTTCTCATGGTTTACTAATGCTTTCATTGTATCGTGCAACAAGCAAAAAACTATGAGATTTAGGTAAGCGAACATATTCTTGTGGTAAACGTAAGGATACGATGTATTTATTTATTACGATACATTTATTTATTTCGTTTGAGTCGAGATGTGCTTGTATATATATGCCCTAAGTTCTTCTACACTTGAACACAAAGGATTTGCTCCCAGTTGTATAAGCTCGTCTTTATCTCTAAAGCCCCAGCTGACGCTTGCACACCTACAATGCGCGTTGCGTGCAGTTTGTATATCAACTTCGGAATCACCTACATACAAACAGCGCTGAGGCGTTGTATTAAGCTTGGCCATCATTGCAAACACATGATCTGCCGCCGGTTTTAACGGGTATGCATCACTAGCTCCTGCGTATGCATCAAAGCAGCTAGCAAAATGAGTATCTACCAGCGCACGCACATCGCAATCAGGCTTATTAGAAAGCACGCCAAGTTTAACATGAGCTTGCTTTAAGTGTCTTAACAGCGAAATTATCCCTTCATATGGAGAAGTTTTTTCTGCATGATGTGTGGCATAATATGCACAAAACGTATCAAATGCTTTTGTATAAAGCTCGGGCTTGGTACCATCACCCACACACTGCTTCATGAGGTTGCGTGCTCCATTGCCTAGATATGCGCGAACTTGACTTGTTGAGCACGGCGTGCATCCGTTGGTAACAAGTGCATAATTAACCGCTGCAGCTAAATCATGAAGTGTATCTAGAATAGTGCCATCCATATCAAAGATAACAGCATTGATTGGGGCGTCATCGCAAGTGGTAGTGTCTCTTTGAAGTGCTGCATCTAAAGCAGATTCTTGTGCATGGCATGTGCTATCAGATGGAAGCGAATTGTTTGTGTGCATTATTGTAGGCGCGTCCGAAAGTGATGAATTGCAAGAATAAGCAAAACGCATACGTAAACTCCTTATGTGCAAAAATTAAGCTGTAAAGAGTATACGTCTACCTGTATGCATGTGACATAAGATGCTTAAATCGTCCATCTTTTATATCTTGATGGGGTATTATTCAACACATCCGCCTTACGCGGAACCCATTGATAATTGCTATAACGGTTTCACCAGAGACTTATGTCACATCAGTCCCACCCGTAGGCGCATAGCCTATTGATAATGCAGCGATTCCACAGGATCAAGCATGGCAGCGCGTCTTGCAGGATAAAAACCAAATATAATACCTATGCATACACAAATTCCCACCGCTAAGGCAACAGATTTTGCATCAATAGCCGCGTTGACATGCATTTGCATAAACATCGAAACCAGTACAGCTAAGCCTTGTGCACATAAAAATCCTAAGAGCATGCCAATAATGCCGCCAGTAACGCACAGGCAAACCGATTCAAGGAGGAATTGTTTGGTGATGTCATGGCGTTTGGCGCCTAAAGCCTTTCTTAAGCCAATTTCGCGAATACGCTCTGACACATTGGTAAGCATCATGTTCATAATACCAATACCACCGACGAGCAAAGATATACCTGCTATACAGCCTACCATCATCTGAAAACCACTCATAAAGCTGTTAAACCCTTTTGTTGCGCCTTCAACCGATTGAACAGCAAAGTTAGGAATTTTGTTAGGTGCATCTTTATCGCTTTTGTAGTTAAAACGAGAAGAAATCCATTCCTTGGTGCGTTTTTCCGTTTCTTCAACTTTATTTTTATCGTCAACAACACCTAAAAGTTCCGTACACGACATCGAGTGACTCATGCGCATCTGAAGCGTTTTAAGCGGTGTAAAGAGTTGGACAGTTTTTCCTGCAAACCCAAGGGATGGCATGTTTGCACTTTCTGCAATTCCAACAATGGTATAGGGACGTCCTTTTAAGCGTATTGTTTTTCCAATTGCCTGTTCACACAATGATTTTTCTTCTTGTGCCGAAAGCGAAGGGGTAGAGGAGTTTCCTTTAGGCTTACTATCTGCTTCCTGTACTTCTTGCTTGGTTGCCGACGCGCTTATTTTTGAGTGAATGATGCCTTCGGAGTTAAGCTCAAAAAGCTCCTTTACACTTGTTTTATCAAGCATAATAACATCTGAGCCTTCCGCATATTGTGAATTAGCAAAGCTACTTCCTGCAATAATCTCAATACCTTGAGCAGACAAGTATCCTTTACTAATGCCAGTAACTTGGGCATTGACGACACCTGAGCTCACAGAAATAGTATCAGATGCCATTGCAACTCCCATAAAATCGCGATATGTGGGAATGTCGCCTTTAATCTTTGCAATATCGGCTTCTGACCAGCTATCCTTATCTTGATACATAGTAACGTAGATTAATTTACTGCGCTCAAGTCCAAGTGAGGACGATAAGGCATTTTGAATACCACCAATAAGGGAAGTCATAGATATAACTGCGGTAATTCCAATTACAATTCCTAAAATGGTAAGAATTGAGCGTCCTTTATTAGCTTTGAGCGCTTCCCAGGTTTCAAAACATAAATCACGTACGTTCATGTTAGGCCTCTTCCGTGGCGTGTACTTTTCAAAACAGCTTGTTTTTCTTCTTCATCGCTTAAAAGATGTCCGTCACGAATGTGAACACAACGATCTGCCCACGTTGCAACTTCGGGATCGTGTGTAATAAGGATAATTGTTTTTCCTTGGTTTTTGAGCTGTTTGAACGTATTAAGCACCATTTCACTTGTTGCGGAGTCAAGGTTGCCCGTTGGTTCATCGGCAAGAATAACAGCTGGATTGTTTACCAATGCTCGTGCGATTGCAACACGTTGCATTTGGCCACCCGATAGCTCATTTGACTTGTGATTGTAATACGTTGCAGGTAATCCAACCGATTCTAAGCACCTGCACGCTCGTTCAAAACGTAAGTGTGCTGGATATTTTGAATAGACTAAGGGCAACGTTACGTTTTTAAGTACCGTGGCACGTGGCAACAAGTTGAATGACTGAAAAACAAAACCCAAGCGCTTTGCTCTAATAGTTGCCAGTTCGTCGTCAGAAAGTGTGGCAATATCTATTCCTTCAAGAAAATAGCTTCCTTGAGTAGGTGTATCAAGACAGCCAAGAATATTCATAAGCGTTGATTTACCCGAACCCGAAGGCCCCATAATGCATAGAAATTCACCTTGTTCTACACAAAGAGAAACCCCTTTAAGCGCATGAACACTTCCTGCTTTTGATTCATAGACGCGATGAATATTTTTTATATCCACAACAGCACTCATACCTATCCTTCCTAATTTTGTGAGGAGGAGTCGTCTGAGCTTGCATTGCGTTTGAGGCTTGTGCCTTCAGCTACACCTTCGATTGCTGTTTGTGAGCCACTCCGTGCAATTACGTTTACAGCCTGCTTGGTAAAACTCTTTGCATTTCCATCGTGATTGTCGTCTAACACATATACATACGATGTTCCATCTTCTTCAACGATACAAGAAGTTGGTACTACAAGGGCATTTTTTACTTCTTGGGTAACAATTTCTACGTCGGCAGTCATACCGCATTTGATTGATTCATGAGGCTTGTCAATAAGAACATCAACCGCATAATTTGCCATGGTATTGCTTGTGGCGGCACCCATTTGGCTTGGTGATACCGCAGCATTTTCCGCTGTACTTGCTATATTTTCTACCACAGCGTCACAGGTAACACCAGGCAGCGCGCTGAACGTTACTTTTGCTTGCTGTCCAGGTTTTATTGCAGAAATATCAATTTCGCTGACGCTAAGACGAACGCGCATCTTTGAAAGATCGGCAATTTGGATGAGTATGCCATTTTCGGGGTTTTGCCCAATGCTTCCAGCCATACCAGCAGTAAGTGAACCTACCGCTGCGCCTCGCTTTGCGTTCATGGTGATAACGTTACCGTCGCATGGGGCTACAACCGTGCGTTTGTTTGCTTTTTCGCGGGCGTCATCAACGGCTGACTGTGCTTGATCGGCGGCTAATTTTGCCTGATCTATAGCACTTTGAGCAGAGGCTACACTTTCGTAAACGGTATCTGGATCTGGAAGTGCTTTTTGGACTTCTGCACTAGGTGCACTGTTGTATTCATTGAGTGCTTTACGATAGCTAGCGTAAGCTCGTGAATACGCATCTCGTGCACTTTTTACCTGCTTCTTTGCAACATTAAGCTGGTTTTGTGCAGTTTGCACCGCTTTATCAAGTGTATCGTTTTTGATAGTAAATAGTACGTCACCTTTTTTTACGTTGGCTCCTTGGTTTACGCGGACTTCATCAATAATGCCATCGACCTCGGGAGTAACTACGGTATTAGAAACAGGCTCTGCCGTACCCGAGGTTTTTATAGTACTGGTAAAATCGTGCTTTTCTACCGTTGCGAGAGGTGCGTCTTGCGCTGAATTGTGAGACTTTGAAAGAAATGATCCTACAACACCTGCAATAATGAACAAAACACATATACCCAGAATAGACAAACCGATGATTTTATTTTTACGGCGCTTTTTCTTGCGCAACTCCATGATGGCGTTAAGTGCTTGATTGGCATCTGCTTCGTCTTTTTTTAGAGTTGACATATTTTGAGCAGGTACTTGGTTATTTTGAGGGAGGGGAGGCACTGTATTGGTGTTTTTCTTAAACATGACTCATCCTTTGTAGGGGTTTGCTTATAGCAGTATTGTACCAAAACATTTGTTTGTCTATGGAGTTCTTTTCTTACATTTTTGTAAGATTTCTTTAAGACATGCAGCTAAAGCATATACGCGATATACAGTCCAAGTTTTTACGCGCATTGTAAAGCTCAAGTGTATATGCGCAGCCCTTGGGCACCGCAGCGTGTCGTGTGTGCCCTTGAATACCGCGGTGCGTCGTACAACCCTTGGGCAATGCGGCGCGGCGCGTACCCAAGATAATTTAGATTATTAAAGGAATATGAGCAATAAGCATGTACACTCAGACATTTTGTTATATTCTTTATAAGTTATACAGCTCAGAGTCATAACTAAAATCATGTTTGCAAGCGTTTTAGTCACAGCTACACTGAGCCATGTAAACACTGGGTTTTCAGTTTGGATTACAAACGTACAAAGAGGTGGGGTATGGCGTTTTCTATGCATACGCATACATGCGGTGAACTTCGTGCACACGATGTTGGCAGCACGGTTACGTTAACTGGTTGGGTATGGCATCGTCGTAATCTTGGCGGCTTAATTTTTATTGATCTTCGAGATCGAAGCGGCTATACACAAATTGCATGTGACCCTAACTTTAAAGACGGCGTTGCTTTTAATACCGCGCAAGACATAAGACCCGAATGGCCTGTTTTGGTTTCGGGAACTGTTCGTCTGCGTCCCGAAGGTCAAGCAAATACTTCTATGCCAACAGGCGAAGTAGAGGTATTGGTTGATACTATTGAAGTTCTTAATACGTCACAAACACCTCCCTTTCAGATCGAAGATAAAATAGACTTATCTGAGGATATGAGTCTTACCTATCGCTACTTGGACATTCGTCGTCCACGTGTGCTCAACAATCTTAAATTACGTAGCAACTTTGCCCATGCGTTGCGTCAGGCGTTTCACGAACATGATTTTATCGAAGTTGAAACACCTGCGCTCTTTAAGTCAACTCCAGAAGGTGCGCGCGATTTTTTGGTTCCTTCACGTGTTCGCGCAGGTCATTTTTATGCATTGCCACAATCTCCTCAGCTGCTTAAAGAATTGCTGATGGTTGGTGGTGTTGAGCGTTACTATCAAATTGTAAAATGCTTTAGAGACGAAGACTTTAGAGCCGATAGACAGCCCGAGTTTACGCAAGTAGACGTAGAGATGAGTTTTGTAACTCAAGAAAATATACTTGATATGGCAGAGGCAATCTTGTCTAAGGCGTTCACGCAGGTAGGCGTAAAATTCCCTCAGCATCTTGAGCGCATGCAATACTGGGATGCTATGGATACCTACGGTTGCGATAAGCCTGATACGCGCTTTGGCATGAAAATGCACAATGTTACCAAACTGGTTGAGCACAGTGCATTTAAAGTATTTTCGCAAGCAGCTCAACATGGTCAACGTGTTGTAGGTATGTGCGCTAAAACCGCTGGTAACTGGGGTAGATCTCGCATTGATAAGTTGGCTGATGTGGCAAAGAAAAACGGCGCTGCAGGCCTTGTGTGGATAGCGTTGCACGACGATGGCTCAATTAAAAGCCCTATTGCTAAGTTTTTACAAGAGGACGAAATTCACGCGCTTTGCGCCGAAATGGAAGCACAACCTGGAGATTTGCTGCTCTTTATTGTTGATAAACGCCTTGTAGCCGACCAAGCAATGGGTGCTTTACGTCTTCATTTGGCTGATGAACTGTCTATTAAGCGATGCGGTCACAGCTTCTTATGGGTGGTAAATTTCCCGCTTTTCCATTGGGATCCCGAGCGTAATGCCTATGCATCTGAGCACCAGCCGTTTACACTACCTCGCGCAGAAGATATGGATAAGCTTTCAGTTGATCCACTTTCGGTTGGTTCATACACGTATGACTTTGTTATGGACGGATATGAAGCAGGCGGTGGTGGTATGCGTATTCACGATGCCGAGCTTCAAATGCGCATTCTTACAATGCTTGGCTTTACCGAAGCACGCGCTCGTGCGCAGTTTGGCTTCTTACTGGATGCTCTTACCTTTGGTGCGCCTCCCATGGGTGGCTTTGCATTAGGTCTTGATAGAATTTGTATGCTTTTAGCAGGTGCAGATTCAATTAGAGATGTGATAGCTTTTCCAAAATCAACGTCCGCGTCCGATCTTATGAGCGCAGCACCATCTGTCGTAAGTGCGCAACAATTGAGCGATTTACACTTACGTGTAGTGGAAGATGACAAGCAAATATAAACTGTATACATAAATACGATGTATGCTTAATTGTTAACTATGGCGTACTTTACGATGATTATATCCTCGTAAAGTACGCTTTTTTAGATTTATACATATTGTATATTCAGCTATGATTCAGCGATATAAAAAAATTATATAAGCACTATTCAAATAAGAAAGTTAACTATGTATCCTATTCTTTTCGGGTAAAATTCTCTCATCTTGGTAAAGGCTTGCCTGTTAGCAGGCATGAGTAGGAGATGAATATGAAACACTTGAAGAGAAAAGCCCTTGTTGCCTCAAACGTAGGTAGAGCTGCTGTTGCAACTGGACTGTCGCTTTCCATGTTGGCAGGTAGCCTTGTTACATTGCCTTCGGTTTCTTTTGCTGATGCGCCTCAGAGCGAATTTTCAAAGTATGCTGCACTTGTTAAAAAGTATGCTGCAAGTAAAGACCTGAGTCCCGAGCAAATCGAACAACTTAAACGCGAGGTAAACGCCGCAAAAGATGACTATAAAGAATCTCTTAAAAGTCCTTTCAAAAAATATGCTGAAGCAGTTCAAGAGTATGCAAATAGTGGTAAGCTCAATAAAGATCAACAGCAAGCATTAAAAAATCATGTTCAACAGACAAAAAAGTCTTGGGATGTTGCAAAATCAGGGGATAATACACCTGCTAACCCAGGGGTTAATACACCTGCAAACCCCTCAGCAAGCGATGCAAACTCAGGTGATACTACACCTGCAAACCCCTCGGCTATTCAACGTTATGCTCAACTGCTTGAAAAGATAAATTCAGGTACGTTATCTGCAGAAGAGTTAAAATCTGCCAAGGCAGAGGCTAACGAACTTTACAACGATGTTGTTAAACACTCTCATAAGTTAAGTGCTATTCAGCGTTATGCTCAACTGCTTGAAAAGATAAATTCAGGTACGTTATCTGCAGAAGAGTTAAAATCTGCCAAGGCAGAAGCTAACAAACTTTATAAGGAGATTATACAAGGTTCTCAGAACGACAAACTAGAAAACGAAGATCCTAAAGACACTGATAAACAGCCATCCGACACCGATCAGAATAACAGCAAGCAGGGAGGAAAACAAAAGGGAACTCCTAAAACATCTGATCCGTTTGGCATTTCTGGCATTTTAGGCAGTGTTGCTGGTTTAGCGACACTTGGAGCGGGATTTGTAGCTCGTAAACGCTTTTAAGTAATCTTGCACATTTAGGTATATAGTGCGATTATAAAAGCTCTCCTTTCGTATAGAAAAGAGAGCTTTTTTGCACAAGCACACACTTTCAGCATGTATCTTCATCAGGTGCTTTCAGCATGTATTCTCCTATAACGTTATGCGCGCAATTGCTTGAGTTTAGTGCTGCCGTGTTGCATCCAATGTCCTTTATAGTAATACAGCGCAAAGAACGCTGCGGTAGCAACCCACGAAACGGGATATCCAACCAGTATCGTCTCAAGGGTGGGATGGATTGGCATAAGAATCATAATCCATGCAACGCGAAGAATACAGGTACCAATGATAGTTATAATCATTGGACCCATGCTTTCGCCCGAACCACGTATAGTTCCCGAAAAAATATCCATAATGGTGTAAAAAATAGAAAACGGCGTATTAAACATAAGGATCATCAGCGTAATTGCAATCACCGTTTCGTCGCTTACAAATACGCGCGCAAATGGATGTGCAAATGTCATAACAATAACAGTAAAGCTACCGATGATAATCAGTGCAAGCACCATGGCAGTATAGAGCCCGCGTTGCATGCGTTTGTAATTACGCGCTCCAAAGTTTTGAGCTGCAAATGTGGTCACGGATGATCCAATTGCCTCTGAAAGCATCCAAACAAAGCACGTCATACGGCATGAAAGACCCCAAGCGGCAATTGCATGCGGTCCAAACATGTTAACGCTACTTTGTACAATAATATTAGAAAAACCAAACATAGAACCTTGTATGGCAAGTGGGAAACCACATTTAAGCATTTTAGTGGCAATGGTAGGATCAATAGTAATATCGTGAATCACTAATGCCCAACACCCATTGGTGTGTGTTAATTTATATAACGTTAAAGCGGAACCCCAAATAAGCGAAATAAGCGTTGCAAAACCACAGCCAAGCGTTCCTAGACCAAAACCTGCTACAAAGAGAATATCTAACAGGGCGTTTACAACGCAGGTTGATGCTACGATGATTGACGGAGTTTTTGTGTCGCCAACTGCACGTTGAAGCGCGCTTCCAATGTTATAAATAATAGAAAAAATCATGGATGCCATAAATATATGCACAAAGTTTAAGGTATCGCCAATAATTTCTTGAGGTGTATCCATCATTTCGAGTATGGTTTGTGCAAATATGGTTCCTATAACCGAAAAAATAATACCGCATACAACGGCAAGACCCATGGCAGTATGTACACCGTCATGGACACGCTTGTAATCTTTTGCACCAAAATATTGGCTTACGATAACACCACAGCCAACTCCTAATCCAAGAGAAAAGCTAATTACGAGGTCACAGAGGGCTCCGCACGATTGAAGTGCGGCAAATGCATTAGTCCCTGCAAATTTACCTACAACCCAAGCGTTGCATAGTAGCTGCAGCTGCTGAAAAAAGGAGCTTAAAAAAACAGGATAACATAAGGTAATAAGTTGCTTCCAGATAACGCCCGTGGTTGTATCAAGAGAGCCGTTGTTAGTAAGTTTTTTATCTGATGTATCTTGAGTTGTGCACGGTGTGGACAAATTATCTGCAGCTACCAAGGTTTGTTCTGCCTGCAAAGAAGAAGCGTTTTTATCGTGCGTAGTGCATGCTTGTTTAGACACATCTTTTGTTTGAGGATGAGCGGATATAGTATCAGGGTTGCAGACAGACCGCGCGCTATGAATCATCGTATGCACGCGGGCAATAAAATTGAATTTACAGATATGTTTACCCATCCGATTTTGTAACCGCTTTCCTTTATTTGTTTTGATATTTTAGACATTAAACGTTCAGTATATAACCGCTGTTGGTATGTATATATCAACAGTTTGAGAATAACGTTTATATCACATAATCACGATGGCATATGCATACAAGATGTACATGTTATAGGAATAAACACTATGAAAAAGCTCCCCATGTACATGTGTTTGGTTACAACCATTAAGTACATAGAGAGCTAATTTGTTATTAATTGCTATATTACACGTAGAATAACATGGAGTTATAGCTTGGAACAGGCCACATGCTGCTATCGCAGATGCATTCCATGCTGTCAACGGCATTTCTGAGCGCCTTCATGCGCGGAATGATTTCGTCACGATATGCGTCATCGTGCGCCTTGGGGTCTGTAATGCCATGAGCGTGTTTATTTGCCGCTTCGAGATCTTTACATGCCGCGTCAATGCTGGCGATACCATCGGTAAGAACTTGTACTGTTTGTTTAGTTGCAACGTCGGTAATGCCGATGTGCTCCTTTGTTTCAACTCCTTGTGCAAGCTTGCCAGAATATGAATACAGCGCAGGCAAATACATGGTTTTAACCATATAAACCATGGTGTTTACCTCAATATTCATAAGCTTTGCATACTGTTCTGCTTGCGCAACATAGCGTGCGCGCTGCTCTTTTGCTGTTAAAACATTAAATTTCTCAAAGAATTCTAAATTCTTGGGTTCTATCATACACGGCAGAGCATCAGGCGTTGTTTTATTGTTGGGAAGCCCGCGACGTTTTGCTTCTTGTTCCCAATCGCTCGAATAACCGTTACCTTCAAAGAGAATTCTTTCGTGTGCTTTAAGAGTTTTTGTAACCCATGCCATGGCCGACTCAACAAATTTGTTAGAGCTTACATGCTCAAGGTCGTCAGCAAATTTTGCGCATTGCTCGGCAACAGCCGTATTAAGAACTACATTTGAATCAGAAAGATTTTGTTGCGAGCCACACATACGGAATTCAAATTTATTACCCGTAAAGGCAAAGGGGCTGGTACGGTTACGGTCTGTGTTATCGCGAAGCAAGTTAGGAAGAGCCGGAACTCCTAAGTCTACTTCCTCACCGCCATGAGCGCTTACGTGTTTGCCACGGATAAGTGCTTGAACAATTGGGGAGAGCTCATCTCCTAAAAAGACCGATACAATTGCAGGTGGAGCTTCGTGTCCGCCTAAACGGTGGTCGTTACCGCAAGAAGCAACAGATGCGCGCAAAAGATCGGCGTGCTCATCTACTGCTGCAATTAAGCAGGTAAGAAATACCAAAAATTGGAGATTTTCATCGGGTTCATCGCCGGGCTCAAGGAGGTTTTCGCCATCCGCGGCAAGTGACCAGTTGTCATGTTTACCAGAGCCATTTACATAATCAAATGGTTTTTCGTGCTCAAGGCAGGCAAGACCATGATGAGTTGCCATAAGCTTAAGTTTTTCCATAGTGAGCAGGTTGTTATCAATTGCTAATGAACCTTGCTCATAAATAGGCGCCATTTCATGCTGGCATGGTGCCACCTCGTTATGTTTGGTGCGCATAGGAATGCCAAGTTTCCAAAGCTCATCATCAACTTGCTTCATAAATGCATTAACGCTGGGGCGAATTGCACCAAAATAGTGCTCTTCTAACTCTTGGCCTTTAGCTGGCTCACAGCCAAAAAGCGTTCTACCAGTAAGGATTAAATCGGGGCGAGCTTTGTAATCTTGTTCGCTCACCAAGAAATATTCTTGTTCAGGACCGCAATTAGTAACAACGCGTTTTGGAGTTCTGCCAAAAAGCTTAAGAACGCGTTTTGCTTGTTGTTCTACAACAACTTCTGAACGAAGCAAAGGTGTTTTCTTATCCAATGCTTCACCTGTATACGAGATGAAAGCAGTTGGTATGCAAAGTACCTCGTCTTTAATAAAAGCAGGGCTCATGGGATCCCATACGGTATATCCGCGTGCTTCAAAGGTTGCACGAAGCCCACCTGACGGAAAAGACGATCCATCGGTTTCGCCTTGAACCAGTTCTTTACCCGAAAATGCCATCAAAATAGTGGTATCGCCTTTAGGCGTTAAAAAGCTGTCGTGCTTTTCTGACGTTATACCAGTAAGTGGTTGAAACCAGTGTGTAAAGTGCGTTGCACCCTTTTCAAGAGCCCACTCTTTCATAGCGTGAGCAATATCATTTGCAATATCAAGATCAATGGGTTTACCTTCATCAATTACGCGACGAAGTGCTTTATAGGTTGGCTTGGGGAGCCTATCCTGCATGTCTGCATCGGTAAATACTAAACTTCCGTATTCTTGCGACACTTTATCTTTTGCCATCGTTCACCTTTCTAAACTTTGTGTTTTTCTAGGTATACCATGCGTTAACCTCTATGTTTTACCTGTGTATACGTTGATATACACAAGGCGTTGGCAACACAACTATTGTGAAACATGTTTTTGGTTATATTGCATGAGAATTTTATTTTACACATTCATGAAAATGAGCTGTCCTTTCGATTTATTATGTTTATAGAAATGAAATATAAACTGCACGCTTGAGTCACGTACAATAGATACATAAAGTTATAAGGAGTATCTATGAGTAACGTATTACATGCTAATTCAAATGCTGATTTAAATTCTAATTCTTCTGAAAAAAATGGCACTCAACCTGCCGAAAATACGGTTATGCAAGATCTTTCTCAGGCGTTTGACGACCATAATAAAACATCATGTGCGCCCACGTCTGCTCCGAAACCTAGAGATGGCTTACCCTCGCGTTATGCCAAAACGATTGCTGTTATAGACGGCAATTCGCTTATGCATCGTGCTTTTCACGCAATTATGCAGCCTATGAGTGCCCCCGATGGCCGATCAACTAATGCCTTACTTGGTTTTTTTAACATGCTCATTAAGCTTGTCCGCTCATTTTCGCCCGATGGCATAATCTGCGCGTTTGATAAAGGAAAACCACAGGTTCGCATTGACATGTTGCCTCAATATAAAGCACAACGTCCGCCCATGGATCCGTCTTTGCACGAGCAATTTCCTATGGTAAAAGATTTGCTGCGCGCGCTCCAAATACCTGTAGTTGAACTTCAGGGTTGGGAGGGTGACGATATTTTAGGCACGCTTGCCCATCAAGGTGAACTTCAGGGTTACTCAATGCTTTTATTTACTGGTGATCGTGATATATATCAGCTTGCAACGCAGCACGTAAGTGTGGTGTCCACTAAAAAGGGTGTGTCTGATGTTCGTATTATGACGCCTGAGGATGTAGATGATCTCTATCACGGTATAACGCCAAATTTGGTTCCAGATTTTTACGGACTTAAAGGCGATACATCAGATAATATACCTGGAGTTCCCGGCATTGGACCTAAGCGTGCAGCTGCGTTGATTGTTGAATATGGCTCGCTTGAAGGTGTTATTGCTCATGCTGATCAAGTGAGCGGTAAAATGGGCGAAAATCTTCGTAATCATATTGATGATGCGCGCCTTTCTAAGCGCGTTGCTACTATTCGCCGTGATGCCCCTATAACAGTTGATTTGTCCGCTGCCGAGTTTCCGACCTTTGATCCAGCAGAAGTTGCACGTGCCTTTTGTGCGCTTGGATTTACTAATCTTGTTCCCAAACTTTTGAGGTTTTTGCCATCGTTGAACAGTGCGGATATAAAAGCTATTATTCGTGACGCAGCAACGTCTGCCAAACGCAATTCTGCTATTTTGCCTGCAAGCGCGCTGAATACGTCTGCGTCCGCAGATTCGCCCACGTTGTCTGTGCAGGTGCATGCATCGCAAGCTTCGACCTTAGATAGGCGAGCGGGTTGCTCGCAAACAGTACCCGCTTCAGAAGAGGAACAAACGCAATCTGAAGTTAATACGTCTGCGCCCGATTATTCCTCTCTTTTTCCTGCATGTGTGCAAGCGCAAGCGCACGCATTTATCAAGCGTGTTGTTGCGTGCGGTACATGGGTTGCCTGCGCTTATGAGCCTGCTTCTATGAAGAGCGCTCAGGCGAACGTCCAACCTAGTTTTGAAATGCTTTTAGATACACACACCTTATGGGTTACTGATGGGACTACGCTTGCTCAGTTTAGCGGCGCAGATGTATCGAGCGTTTTGCAAACACTTGTGAAGTCAGGGCACGTTGTAGCTCTTAACTGTAAAGCGCTTCTTCATGTTCTTTATCCGCCCGTGAGTAGCGATCCTGCTTCTTTGGAGCTTTCAGATATTTCAACTGCCGCGCTGTTTGATGTGGGCTTGGCTGCATACTTGCTAAATTCAGATGCTAACGATTATTCCTGGCAAACTCTCTGCAGTACGTATCTTCCAACATTTGTGTATCCCGATACCACAGACGATACAGATGAACCTAATGTATATGCGCTTGAAGCAATTGCAGTGCGTGCCTTGTATCCTGTATTACGCGAGCTTCTTCATAAAGATAACTCTGACGATTTATTCTACGAACTTGAATTGCCACTCATTCCAGTTTTACTTCATATGGAGCGTAACGGTATTTATTGTGATAAGCACCTGCTTGCCGAGCAATCCCGTGCGCTTTCGCATGAACTTAATGCAATGTCTTTGAAGCTTCGCCAGTTAGCGCAGCAAGACTTTAACATTGATTCTCCCATGCAGCTTAGTCATGTATTGTTTGATGTCTGGGGTCTTCCTACTAAAGGCCTTAAAAAAACCAGACGTGGATATTATTCAACCAATGCTCAAACGCTTGCAAGCTTAAGCATGACCGATGAGCGTGTTCAACTTATCCTTGATTATCGCGAGCGCATGAAGATTAAGAACACCTATTTGGATGCATTGGTACATGATATTCGAAGTGACGGGCGTATCCATTCAACGTTTAATCAGACAATTGCTGCAACTGGTAGGCTTTCAAGTTCCGATCCTAATCTTCAAAACATTCCAACGCGATCTTCATTGGGTCATCGTGTGCGTAAAGCGTTTGTCCTTCCTCGAAATCATCTGTTTTTAGCATGCGATTACTCGCAAATTGAATTGCGTTTGTTGGCGCACTTGTCCCAGGACGAGCACTTAATTCATGCATTTCAAACGGGTGCAGATTTTCATGCAGCTACTGCTGCGCGTATTTTTCATGTGTCGCCCGATGAGGTAACGCCAGCGTTGCGTAGCCGTGCTAAGGCGGTAAATTTTGGTATTGTGTACGGTCAGCAGGCATTTGGCTTGGCAACATCGCTTAAGATTTCGCGTAAAGAAGCGCAAGAAATGATTGATAGGTATTTTGAAGCATATCCAGGTGTCAGAAAGTTTTTGGATGAAAGTGTTCAGTTTGCGCGCGAGCATTCATACGTTCCAACGATGTACGGTAGAAAACGCCATATAGCTCAAATTGATTCACGTAATTTTCAGCTGCGTTCGTTTGCCGAGCGTACTGCAATGAATCATCCGATGCAGGGAAGTGCTGCAGATATTATTAAACTTGCTATGATAGAAGTTGAAAAACAGTTTGCACAGCTTGGCCTTGCGTCAAAATTGATCTTGCAAATTCACGACGAACTCGATTTTGAGGTTGTGCCCGAAGAGCTCGAACGTGTTAGCAGTGTTGTTAAGCGTGCAATGGAAGGCGTTGTTACCTTACGTGTTCCACTTATTGCAGAGATTTCGTATGCCGATAACTGGGCAGATGCAAAATAGGGGAGATTCGTGGAAAACTCAAGTTCCATAGAACCAAAAGCTGCGAACGCAGCTCGTACCAATTCCGCAAAACCGCAGGTCATTATTTGGACTGATGGTTCTTCACGTGGAAACCCAGGTCCTGGCGGCTATGGTGCAGTCATGTTATTTTATGATCGCGCAGGTCGTGAACATAAGCGAGAGCTTTCTTGTGGATATAGACAAACTACCAATAACCGAATGGAGCTCCTTGCTCCCATCATCGCACTCGAAGAACTTAAATATCCCTGTAAGGTTGAATTGCACAGCGATTCGCAATACGTAATTCATGCCTTTCAGCAGCATTGGATAGATGGTTGGCAAAAGCGCGGATGGAAAACGGCCAACAAGCAGCCTGTCAAAAACGTTGATTTATGGAAACGTCTTCTACGTGCTATGCAACCTCATGAAATGAGCTTTGTGTGGGTTAAAGGACATGCAGGTACCGAGCTTAACGAGCGCTGCGATGAACTGGCAACTACGGCAGCAGATGGCGATAGATCGCAATTACAGGTTGACGAAGGCTTTGAAACTCTATCGTAATTTTTATGTGATAGTTCTGCTTAAAGGTGAATTTATTTTTCGCTAAAAAGTCAAGTTTTTCTCTAGTGTGCTTATCTATGAGACGAATCAATTAAAACGGGCAACCGTAGCGGTTGCCCGTTTGTTCATGTAACGTATGTCTTTAAGAAACGCAGTTTACACAAGTTACATCATTTGCGCTTGTACAGCAGTTATTGCAACAACGCCCACGATATCATCGGCGCTGCAACCGCGAGATAAATCGTTAACAGGGGCAGCAATTCCTTGGAGAAGCGGACCATATGCTTCCGCTTTTGCAAAACGCTGTACCAGTTTGTATCCAATATTACCCGATGCTAAATCAGGGAAAATCAAAATATTTGCCTGACCAGCAACTTTTGAGTTGGGAGCCTTAGATTGTGCAACACTTGGAACAAGGGCTGCGTCAAGTTGCATCTCACCGTCTACCAGAAGATCTGGTTCTTTTTCTTGAGCAAGTTTTGTTGCTTCTATAACTTTTTCAGCACAATCTCCGCCAGCCGAGCCCTTGGTTGAGTAGCACAGCATTGCCACTTTTGCTTCGTCATTCATAAAGCTTTTCCATGATTTTGCAGATGAAAGAGCAATTTCAGAAAGTTGATCGGCATCGGGGTTAATATTGAGACCCGAGTCTGCAAACAAAACAACACCATCTTCGCCAAATTCGGGACAAGAAGTACACATCATAAAGAATGCAGATACAAGCTTGGTTCCAGGAGCGGTTTTTAAAATTTGTAAAGCTGGACGCAGGGTATTTGCGGTGGAATGACAAGCACCTGATACCAAGCCATCCGCGTCGTTGCACTTAACCATCATAGTTGCAAAGTAGGTTGGATCGTCCATCTGTTTACGAGCATTTTCTATGGTCATACCTTTATTTTTTCTGAGCTCATAAAATGCTTGCGCATATGCTTCGTGTTTTGGTGCACTATGTGGATCAATAACGCTGACACCGTTAAGTTTAATTTCGTCTGGATTTCCCAAAACAATAAGATCTGCAAGATTTTCGGCAACAATCTTCTTTGCGGCCTCTTGGGTACGCGGATCTTCTCCTTCGGGCAATACGATTGTTTTTTTATGAGCCTGTGCTCTTTGCTTAATAGTTTGTAAAAACGAACTCATAATGCTCCTTTATTCCTCATCAAGCGTTCTAATGCTCATATGGCGTGTAGTCTTGTTTTTCCGCGTGTATATCAGCACAAAGTAAGCCTGTGATTTTTATGAGCAGCTTTGAGCCAGTGAGCCTCACAACCACAATCACAAGGTATGTTAGGTGATACACCAAGGATAAACATTACATAATGACATGCGTAAAATATGGTAAAACATTACACAAATTCATTATGTGATGCTCATTATAAAGCTCCATGCTAAAATGAGATAAGCAAATAAAAAAATTGCTGTTTCGCGTTCTTTAGACGGTTTGGTTTGCGCGCTAAGCGTTACCTGCCGTAGATATATATGATGAATATGTTTGGTCGGTACTTTTTTAGCTACATAATGTATATCACTTGCATGCATTATCTAGTACGTGCGCGACATCTGCGCCTGTAAGATCGAAAGGATGTTAGCTTATGAATTTACAATCAGGCTTACCTCAAAATTTTAATGCGTCTTCCTATGACGTGTTAATTGTTGGAGCCGGTTTTGCAGGAGCTGTATGCGCCCGCCGTTTTGCAGAAGCTTGTGGTTGGCGTGTAGCTGTTATCGAGCGAAGAGATCATATTGCAGGTAATGCATATGATTGTAAGGACGATGCAGGTATTCTTATCCATAAATACGGCCCGCATATTTATCACACCAATTCTGAGCGTGTGGACAGCTTTTTGTCACGCTTTACCGAATGGACTGCGTACCAGCACAAAGTTCTTGCAAATGTGCACGGTAAATTTATGCCTGTACCGTTTAATCACGCGTCTCTTAAAGTTGCATTTGGTGATGTGCGCGGTGAGGAACTTTATCAAAAGCTTGTAGCAACATTCGGAAAAGACAAAAAGGTTCCCATTATGGAACTGCGTAAGCGTGGTGATGAGGATCTTCACGAAGTTGCAGACTACATCTACGAAAACGTGTTTCTGCATTATACGATGAAGCAGTGGGGCAAAACTCCTGATCAAATTGATCCGTCTGTTATGGGGCGCGTGCCGGTATTTATTGGTGATGATGATCGCTACTTTCCTTTGGCGGCACATCAAGGTATGCCTGCTCAAGGATATACGCCTTTGTTTGAGAGCATGCTCGATCACGATTTGATCAATGTGTTTGTAGATGTTGACGCTTTAGATCTTATGCATGTTTGTGATAACGAAATTTATGTCCAAGATAAGCCTTATGCAGGTGAGGTTATTTATACTGGTGCTTTAGACGAGCTGTTTAATTTGGATTTAGGTCCTTTGCCTTATAGAACAGTTGATATGAAGTTTGAAACGCTTGATATGGATGAATTCCAGCCTGCAACAACCGTTAATTATACCGTGAGCGAAGACTTTACACGTATTACCGAGTTTAAGCACATGACAGGTCAAAAACTTGCAGGTAAAACAACAATTCTTAAAGAGTATCCCAAGGCATATGAGCCATTGTCTGGTCAGACCCCCTATTATGTAATCAATGAGCCTCAAAATATCGAGCTGTATAAACGTTACCGTGCGCGCGTTGATTCCATCATTAACTTCCATGTTGTAGGGCGTTTAGCTCAGTATCGTTATTTTGATATGGATGGCGTTGTTTCATCTGCACTGGAGCTTTCTGACAAAATGATCGAGCATCGTTCGTAAACGGTGACGATTTCTGTTAGTTAGTGTATGATTTATTGTGTATGCGGTTAATACACACATGATGAGTGTATGATCCATAAAGTGCTAGGCTAGTGAGAGAGAAAGAGCTGTTATCCTATGCAAAAGACATTAAGTTTCGGTATTCCTTGTTTTAACTCTGCCGAATACATGAATCACTGTATCTCTTCTATTCTTGAAGGCTCTGATTATGCAGATGACGTTCAAGTTATTGTTGTCGACGACGGATCTACTAAAGATAACACCTTTGAAATTGCGTGCGATTGGCAAAAAAAGTACCCCAATCTTGTAAAGGCTGTTCATCAAGAAAATGGTGGCCACGGCATGGCGGTGCTTAAAGGGCTTGAGCAGGCAGATGGTGTGTATTATAAAGTAGTGGATTCTGACGACTGGCTTGACGCCGATGCATTGAAAAAGCTTTTAAACTTACTTCGTTCATTTATCACCAATAATATTCGTGTTGATTTGGTTATCAGCAATTATGTGTACGAACACGTAGAAGACGACACCTTTAACACTATAAATTATGCAGGTGTTTTACCCAAAGATCGTATTTTCTCGTGGGATGAAATTGGAAGATTTAATCTTACTCAGTACCTTCTTATGCACTCTTTGTGCTATCGTCGCGATGTTTTGCTAGACGGCGGCTTACCTATGCCTGCTCACACATTCTATGTTGATAACATTTATGCATATGTGCCACTTCCACGTTGCAAAACACTGTACTATCTTGACGTTGACTTGTATCGCTATTTTATTGGTCGCGATGATCAGTCGGTTAACGAAAAAGTATTGGCATCACGTATTGACCATCAACAACGTGTTGCCGACGTTATGATTCATGCGTATCACTTATACGATGATATTTCTTGTCAACGTCTTCGTGCATATATGCTTGATCATCTGACTATTGTTATGGCTGTTTTGTCGGTATTTTCAAGGATTTCAGATCATCCAGACGCTATGGAAGAGTTGCAGCGCACCTGGCGTGAGTTTAAGGAGTTTGACGAGCGTATGTATCGTCATGCGCGCCATGGTTTGGTTGGAACATTTACTAATCTTCCAACGTCTGCTGGTGGAAAAGTAACGCTTGGTATATATCGTATTGCTCAAAAATTAGTTAAGTTTAACTAAAGAACATATTTGTTATCAACGCAGCTGTATATGTGTGTATACGTACCTGTTATACGCATTGTACAGCTGCATTTTGCGCTTTAAGTAAGCTTGACACCAAGTTGTCGTAAACACCTTACAACGCGAGCGAGAGGCAGACCAACAACGGTGTAATAATCACCTTCTATACGTTCAACAAGCGCGGCTCCTAATCCCTGTATTCCATAAGCTCCTGCTTTGTCGCGTGGCTCGCCCGTTTGGATGTATGCGTTTATTTCTTCGTTGCTTAGTGCATAAAACCAAACATGTGTTGTTGATACAAATGCAGTTTCTTTTCCCTGGTATAGAATAGATACGGCAGTTGATACGTTGTGCATCGTGCCCGACAGTAAGCGCAGTTTATAAGCTGCGTCGTTATTGTCATGTGGCTTGCCTAATATCTTGCCCGTTTGCGTCCATACAATGGTATCAGCAGCAAGTACACATGTTGAGGTGTCTGTACAAGGACATGCATGTGCCTTCATATGCGCTAAACGCTGTACCAAATCAAGCGGCTGTTCGTTTGGGTATGCATGCTCGTCACAACTTGAAGGAATAATCTTTGGATATATTCCCACTTGGTTGAGGAGCTCTTTTCTACGTGGTGACGCGGACGCTAAAATCATTCAAACCTCATTAAGATAAATAACGTTAATTCCAGCTTTATTTTACGCTAAACTTTTTTACAAGAGATGACTATAATAATTTTTTGATTGTGTAGATTACTTCGTGAAAGGAAGTATATTATGGCGTCTCACCAATCAAAAAACCCTTGGAATTACAAATTGAATACAGCATGTTTGGTGCTTATTCCTGCAGCTATTGGTATTAATTATGTTGCCAAGCTGTTTGCGAGCGTCTTAAAATTGCCGCTTTGGTTAGGAACGCTTGGTACGTGTATTTCGGCATGTCTTGCAGGACCTATTGTAGGTGGTATTGCGGGATTTTTAACAAACATCATTTACGGCTTAACGATTGATCCAGTTTCTACAGTTTATAGTATTACCGCAGCTGCTATTGGCGTAAGCGTAGGTATTGCTGCACATCTTAAATTCCTTGATACCTGGCAACACATTCTTGTTACTAGTCTTATTGTTGCTATGATTGCCGTTATTATTTCTACGCCACTTAATATGATTTATTGGGGTGGAACAACTGGTAATGTTTGGGGAGATGCTGTTTTTGCTGCAATGGGCTCAAAGGGCTTTTTTGCTTCATTTGTAGATGAGCTTGTGGTTGATATTCCTGATAAAATTGTTGTGTTGTTTATAGCGGTAGGAATTTATAAGGTTTTGCCCAAAGGACTTATCGCGTTATATCAGGTGCATGACGAGCAATTTGATGATTAGTATGAGATTATCTTTTGTCAAGTAGTCTACACAGTAGACTACGCTTTACGCCTTGCTTGGAATAGGACGTTATGAAAAGTATTAGTCTGTTTGAAGATAAACACTCGTTTCTTAATGGCTTATGTCCTAAGACTAAGCTTGCGTATGTAGTGTGTGCATTGGGCGTACCTTTTTTGGTTGGAGGTATGCCCATGTACCTGCTCTTTATTATCGCAAGTCTTATTTTGCTTGCAACATCGCACGTGTTGGCAAAAACCAAAATTGTTATCAAAGTTACTGGTTTTATAATTCTAACCATTTTTATTGTCCAAACCTTTTTTCGATCGGCCGATTATACGGTGTTGTTTACGCTTGGTCCTTTGGTTGCGCGCAAAGAAGGATTTGAATTTGCGCTGGGTATTGTACTGAATATTTTTAATATATCCTGCGCGTTTTGTGTCCTCACGCTTACTACTAAACCTTCTGACATGATGCAAGAGCTGGTTAAAGCAGGTCTGTCACCAAAACTTGGATACGTTTTTGTGTCACTCTTTCAGATAATTCCGCAGATGACCGAGCGAACATCTACGATTATTGATGCACAACGCAGTCGCGGCCTTCAAACGCAAGGATCGCTCGTCACCAGATTTAAGGCGTTCATTCCGCTGTTAACACCTATTATCATATCGTCTTTTATGGGTACTGGCGAGCGTACCATAGCATTAGAAGTGCGCGGTTTTTCGTGTCCAAACAAAAAGACCTTTATCAGTCCATTTGTACCTCATGCATATGATAGGCTTTGTTTAGGTACATGCATTCTTTTGCTGGTTGCGGCAGCCGTATATGCGCTTTTACACAGTATGGGGTATGTAGTATGGTAGCTATTCGTATTCAACATCTAAAATATCGCTATCCTTATACAAAAACGCCAGCACTTAATGACATTTCTTGCGAGATTAATCGTGGTGAATTTATTGGCGTTATTGGTGCTAATGGCGCAGGTAAATCCACGTTTTCTCAGGCTCTTTTAGGTTTGGTTCCCAATTTGTATCATGGTGCTTATGCTGGTACGGTTGAAGTTGAAGGCTTAGATGTTCAAACTACGCCCATTGATGTGTTATGCAAAAAAGTAGGTTTGGTTTTTCAAAATCCATTTAATCAAATTACAGGCTCAAAACTCAGTGTTTATGAGGAAATCGCTTTTGGATTAGAAAACATGGGAGTGCCTCTGGAACAAATGCGGCACCGTGTTGAACATGTGATGGATTTGCTTGATATTTCCTCGCTTGCCAATCGGTATCCTTATGATCTGTCTGGTGGTCAAATGCAACGCATGGCTTTGGCAGGCGTTTTAGTTATGCAGCCTAGCATCATTGTGCTTGACGAGCCAACGTCTCAGCTTGATCCAAAAGGTTCCGAAGAAGTATTTAAGGCGGTTGAAGCGCTCAAAGCTCAAGGTAAAACCATTATTATGGTTGAGCATGCCATAGAAAAAATTGCACAGTATAGCGATCGTGTTATGCTCTTTCACGCGGGTAACCTTATTGCATTTGATTCTCCACGTAAAATTTTTTCGCGCGACGATCTTTCCCAGTATGACGTAGAGGCACCTGTTTACACTCAGATTTGCAAGCAGCTTTCATTGTGCGAATCGGACGGTTTGTATCCCGTAACATTTGAACGCGCATATCAGCTTTTGCAACGCAATCAAAAGGGGAATACGCAATGAGCCAAAATATAGCAGATAATGTGCAGGCACAGCCCGTGCTTGAAATGCGTGATGTTTCGTTTTCCCACGTTGCAAAACAAGAGGTGTGCAAGCATTTACACCTGTCATTTGCGCCTGGTGCGTGTGCGCTTATCGGTCAAAATGGTGCGGGTAAAACAACTATTCTTAAGTTGCTACGCGGCCTTTTGGTTCCCCAATCAGGAAGCGTTTGTTATAAAGGCAAAGACATTTCACAACGTAGCGTTGCTCAACTAGCAGGAGATATTGGTTTTGTCTTTCAAAATCCTGATGATCAAATCTTTGAATCAAGCGTCTTGCGCGAAGTTATGTATGGTCTTATGCGTTTGGGTATCTCTGAGGTTTCTGCACAAACGCAGGCGCGAAAAAGCTTAGAGCTTGTAGGGCTTGGGGATAAAGCTGACGTTAATCCGTATGATTTAGGGCTTTGTGCGCGAAAACTTGTGTGTTTGGCGTCTATTTTAGCCATGGATCCATCGGTCGTTCTTTTAGATGAGCCAACAATTGCGCAGGATAGTAATGGTAAAAAGCTTCTTGCATCAATTATTAAGCAGCTCGTTTTGAAAAATAAAACTGTTATAGCCGTTCTTCACGACATGAACTTTGTAGCGCAGGTGTTTGATCGCGTGGTAGTTATAGACAATGGTCACCCCATTTTTGATGGTTCGCCGCGTGATGTTTTTGCGCGTAAAGACGTGCTTTCTCGGGCAAGCCTTGATCAGCCGCCTGTTGTTAAGTTGTGCGAAGCACTTGGTTATTCAAAAACACTGCTTACTGCAGATGAATTTATAGCAAGCTATTCAAAGATTTAAATTTCAAGCTAGTATGTTAAAAACTGTTTCATTTCATGCTATGTGTTCGAGCATATACTGAATAAAGGCAGAACTAGAGGATCGTCGAGGTTCCTCTAGTTCTGCACAAGAACAATCTCAAAAAAACTAGGATTTTGCCCCTTCTTGTTTTTGTTTTGTTTGTTCACGAATACGGAAGAATATCATAAGACCAGCAACTATAAAAGCACCGATAAACATGTCAACCACGTACCAAAGTTTTCCATCTGTTACTGCAGGTAGTGCAGCCAAACCACCAAATGCAACAATGTTGGTTATATTGTGCATCATTCCTAGTGCACCCGCCACAGCTGTTCCGATACAAATTGATGGCATAACGTGTTTAAAATCTTTTACTGCAAATGGTATTGCTCCTTCGGTAATTCCTGCCATCGAAAGGAAGAATGCTGATATACCCATTTTGCGCTCTTCTTCGCTAAACAAACGAGCGGCAATAAAAGTTGCAAGTGCAAGTCCTAAAGGTGGTACAGCGCAGCATAAACGGAATGCACCGTTTGGTGCAAAAGAACCCACGTCCATCAACGCAAGGGTAAAACCAGTTGCAGCTTTAGATGCAGGGCCTCCCATATCGATTGCAGCCATGATACCAATCGCAATACCGAGAGCACCTGCACCATAAGCATTCATACCGTTTAAAATAGCTTTAAGCAGTTCGGTAAGTTGAACTAGAGGATAAGCAAGAACATATGCATAAAACGAACCGATAACCAGTGCTGTAACGGTAGGCATAATCATAAGTGGCATAACAGTCATAACTGGAGCAGGAAGCTTCCATGTTTTCATCCATTTAGTAAAGTAGCCTACAATGATACCTACAATCATTGCGCCGATGAAGCCTGTTTGATATTTTGCGTCACCAATAGGATTGTTAACTACAAAACCTAAGATAAGTCCAGGTGCTAGTGCCGGTTTTCCCGCAATTGCATAGGCAATATAACCACACAGCACAGGCACCATCATAGCAAAGCCTGACGTACCGATAGTTAAAACAATTCTAAAAAATTCGTTACTAGCAACTATTCCGTGATCGGTAACTGTTCCTGTGCCAATTGCAATTGCAAAGAGGAAACCTCCGCCAATAATAACTGGCAAAAAGTATGAAATACCAGTGTTGAGAGCTTTAAATAAATCAGCTCCAAATTTTTTAAATGAAAATTGTTTAAGCATAAAACACCTCTTTTTTGGTATTAGCTCATTACGCTTTTGATAAAGATATGCGATAAATTAAGTGGTTTATACAGATAGCGTACTAATTCACAAGCTTAAGGGCCGCATTAAAAATATCTGTAATATGTGCGATAACGTCATTAGTTCCGCATTCATAAATAGGAATATCAGTAAACCTGTCCATATTCTCAACGCCAATATCAGCCGCTACAATAAGTAATTGCGCACCTTCCAGGTCTTCGGATTCAATTTCATTTTCGATGCCCATCATGCCTTGTGTTTCCACTTTAACATCAAAGCCACGACGCTTTGCCTCTTGGATAATAGCGTCTTGTGCCATATATGTATGCGCAACGCCTGCTGTACAGGCAGTAATTCCAAGAATTTTCATCTGAGCTCCTTTACAGTAAGATACGTATATGTATCTTTACATTCTTATATGCTCGAATACATGATGATTCAGAGCACAGTTTCTTTACATCCGAGCCGCAGATACAAACGTTTAACCTCGTATCGTACGACTGTCATGTAAGCCTTATGTACAAAATAATAAGAAGTGATAATTTATTAAAGCTCGAAAGGCGTGCGTTTTTTCGTGAGCGGGGGGGGGGGGGCTCGGGGAGGGGTTTTTTGCAATAAATTTTAGGAAAAATTTTGGAGTATTATAATACCCCATTTTGTTTGTGTGTATTGTCGCTTACTACATATTTCAGTCAGAAGTTATTTTGGCGCGCTGCCAAAAAGCAAGAATGTCCCAGCATACACAGAGATCATAATCGCACATAGGGGAATGATAAAACAGAAAGCAATAAATATACGATCATTTATAGATGTGGTACTTGTCCGTGCATGCGTCCTTTTACACGAGCCTCCAAATCCTCGCGCTTGCATTGCTTTTGCTAAGTTAACCGATCTTCTGATCGATAGAACAAAAAGGGCAAATGCTTGAGGAAAGAATGCTTTAACAGGACTTTTATCACCAATCCCTCGCGAACGACGGGCTGCACATAAAGCCGTCCAGTCTTCTTGCAGTACGCCCAATAAGCGCATACCTGCAAGTCCTCCATATACAAAACGGTCAGGTAAATGAACAAGTTGCGTCCAAGCATCTGCTAATGCTGTTGCGTCAATACCTATAACCGTAACAATGGATGGAACGCCTATTGCAAGAATACGGATTGCAGTTGCAAGTGCAAGCGAACTTGATAGATCGCTGATGTGAATAAAGCCCCAATCAAACCAAATTGCACCTCCACTTTTACCATAAAGCCACACTGCTAATGCAGAACTAGGTGCACCTATCCAAACAGGCCAAGAGAGTTTTATTACTTTACAAGGTTTTATGTTGATACACGCGCATGCAATAAAGTCAAGTATAAGCGCACAAGTTGCAGATACCCAGTCCAGGGTAAAAAGTAAAGGGATTGCAAAAATGAGCGCACCAAACATGCGAGTTGCAGGATTAAGCGAGGCAAGAAAAGGAGAAACGCTTGAGGTTGTTATTTCTTCGGCGCGCTCGTTGACGTTAGTTACCTGTATCGACTGCGGAATACGCGACTTCTTTTGTGTTAATAGAATTGTGTGCGCGTGCAATTTTTTGATTAAGAGTTTATCGTGGGTTACAACTACAATGCATATTCCTTGTGATTTGAGTTTCTTAAGCAATTTCACAATTTCTGTCCAGCACTTATAATCTTGTCCATACGTTGGCTCGTCCAATATTAAAATTTTTGGTTGTGCCGCAAGAGCTGCAGCTACGGTAAGACGTCTTTTTTCTCCACCAGATAATGTGTATGGATTTGCTTGTTCATAGGAATCCAATCCAAACGTCTTTAAAAGTGTCCGCGCTTGTTCGCGTTGGTTGTATATATCTAACGTGGGAGAGCTTAACGACACGCCAAGCATAACTTCATCTAAAACTGTTGAACGCGCAAACTGATGCTCCGGATTTTGAAATACATACGATATACGCTGAGCTAAATCCTTTGAATTCCATGTCAGGGGATTTGTTGTGTCAAGACCTGCACATAATGATGTGTACGCATGGAGTTCTCCGCAAATAGGATTTAGAAGACCTGCGATTGTAAGCGCAAGTGTTGTTTTGCCCGTTCCGTTTTCTCCTATAAAAGCATAAGCTTCACCTGCGTGGAAGTCCATATTGATATGCGTTGCAATCGGTGTATCTGTACGCCCGATAGCTAGATTATGTGCGCTTAGTAAAAGCGGATGTGTTGTGTTTGCAGGGCATGTCTTGCTTGGCGTGCTTTGTAAGTGGGGTGCTATTGATGTCGTTGAGTTGCTCTCAAACAAATCTAAAGGAAACGATTGCTTTTGTTTATAAAACGATTGTTTTTGTTGATATACACGTGGTACCCAAATTCCTAAATCTTTCCAGGGTAAGTCTGTTCTAGAAAACACTTCATCAGGCGTTCCATCTGCCACGATAATGGTTTGGTTATCATCTTTTGAGCATAAGTTGGTAGATGTCGTCGTGTATAAGCGTTCGCGTGTTTTTTCATCATGGGTAAGATAACTTTTTTGCCCTAGAATAATAACCCTATTAACGATATCAAGCCAAGGTTGGATATGATGTTCCACGAGCATCATGGTTGCATTGGTAGTTTTAAGAACGTGGTGTGTTGCTGCAACTATTTGCTTTGTGCCAACTGGGTCTAGATTTGCTGTTGGTTCATCCAACAAAAGTATTCGAGGTCGCATAGCAAGCGCTCCTGCAAGCGCAAGCCGTTGCATTTGACCTCCACTTAAATGCCCGGTATTGCGATGAAGTTGGATATCCTGAAGCCCCACTTCTTGTAAGCATGTGTGTACACGTTTCCAAATTTCTGGTTTTTGAACGCCTAGGTTTTCGCATCCAAAAGCGACGTTGTCACCTAATTTCTCAAAGATCATCTGAGCGTTAGGGTCTTGCATAACAAGAGCTACATCGCCTCGTGCTTGGGCGAGAGGTTTATTGTCTATATAAATGGAGCCTTCACATATGCCGCCGTCATCGTCTTGTGTTTTTGCGGATCCACTTGTATTGCCAATAAGCCCTGCTGCGCCTTCAAGAATGGTTGATTTTCCAATTCCTGATGCGCCTAATAACAAAACACGCTCACCAGCATGAATGGTTAAATCCAAATTTCGTACGGCAAAATTGTTTCTGCATGCATGAGCATAACCCCATTTAGAAAAACGTAATGTAGCACGAGTGTCATTCATGTTGATGAGTGTGTAAAAATTCTTGTTACGATGCTAATGTTTGCGTACTTCGCGACCCGAAGCAAAGGAATCTAATGCGCCAGTTTGGGCGAGTTTGAGGTAAAGGAACCACATAAGCAGTCCTGCAATGACAATACCAGATACAACTGACGATACAAGGTAGGTAACGCCATACTTACCCAAAATATCAATACCTTGAAAGTGTTTGATAAAGCTATATCCCCAAGCAGCCACACCTGTAAGAGCGCCCGATAAAAGCATGGTATCTAAAGACCAGCGCTTATAGCAAAATATAGCAAATGCCAATTCTGCGCCCACGCCTTGAATGAGGGCAATAATAATAGTCGGAGCACCGCCCCATTGATTACCAAGCAATGCTTCCAAAACGCCTGCTACAAGTTCGGCGTAGATTGCTGCGCCAGGTTTTCTTACGATAACAGCACCAAGAGGCGCGGCAAACAAGAATAAGCCATTAAGCAGGCCGTTAAGACCAGGGAGCATACCATTAAGAAGATGGCTTGGAATTGACCAGCCAATAGCAATAAGCCAGTAAATAAGAGCGGAAACAACGCCAATAACCGAAGCAACGGTAATATCAACAACACGCCAGCGTAAATTAGATGTTTCTTGTGACATACAACTGCCTTTCTCATAAAGTTTATATGAGGGTGCGGCTTGAGAGCATGGTATTCACAGATCTTTTGCTGCACTCATTTATCCGAGGTGAGTATACAACACCGCATAGCGCTTTGTACGCTATGCGGCGGTAATTAAAAATATTTTTCATGTTCTACATATGAAAATATTACTTACGTGGTTTTGAGTGTTTTTTGAGTCCACATAAGCTTGTTAAGAAGCCTAATACCGACAACGATCCTACAACTTGCGATGCTGCACCTGCATCAGAAGTTTGAGGCGTCATGTGTTTGTTATTATCTTTGATATTGTCTTGGTTATGGTTACCTTGTTGTTGATTGTTTTGCCCGTCTTGATCGTTTTGACCGTCCGTGGGTTGTCCAGGATTATGGTGTGGAGTTGGTGGAGTTGGCGGAGTTGGTGGTTGCGGCGTGGGATCTTTCTTAAAGGTCCACGTTCCTACAAATGTTACATCGCTGGATATATGAGAAACATTTGATGTGTTCCAACCCGTAAAAGTCCAAGTTCCTTGTGCGTCTTTGTCTTTAACGGTTGTTGTAGCCAATTTATCTGCATTAACACTCGTGCTTTCGTATGCTTTTGTTGCAGTTGGCAAAAGCTTAGTTACACTCTTAGGCAAAGCCTGTTTTGCGTCTGTTCCATTTACAAATGAATAAGTTACGTTAAATTCCTTTGCACCACAGATATTGAATGAGACATCACCTAGGACATATCCTTTATCGCCCCACATAAGATTATCGCCATTAGGATTGGCGTAATACAATACCGACCATACTTTTCCGTCTTTGGTGTTCACAAAGGTAAAGGTATTATTCTTATGGTCAACAGTTCCAACGCTGTTCAGATATGCGCCGTTACCTTCGGTATCGTTATAAATGTCAAAATACAATGGCTTAGACGCGTCTTGACCACGCTTTGCCACAACCTGGGTAAAACGATAGGGGATTGGCTGAGATTTTGATTTTTGGGGATTGTCTTTATCAGGAACGAGCACAACATCAGGCAAATGCTGTGCAACAAAAGGTGTGGCATGTTGAATATCTTGCATGTTTTTAGGTAAAATGCTCCAGTACTTTTTCAAGTCGAGCTTACTCAGGTCACCATTATCAACAATTTTTGTTATCTTATTCCACCCAAAGGCTTGAGAGCCAATAGTTTTCAGCGTAGAGGGAAGCGTAACAGAGCTAATGTTGTTTTCTCTGAACGCAACAGCATCAATTTCTGTTACTCCCTCGGGAATAGTAACTTCGCCACTAATGCTGTTCCACCAAAATGCAGCGTACCCGATTTTTTTTCAGTGTTGAAGGAAACGTTACGCTTTTAATAAGTCCATCGTATCGCTTACTCGAATTAGAAAATGCTTGCCCATCAATTTCAGTGATACCTTCAGGAATAACAAGTTTGCCGCCCGATTTTTTGAGCTTCTCGATACCTGATGCCAACAGACCTCCTGGAGCTGTACCATCAGTTGATCTTCTATCAACAATTTTTGTGTCATCGTGCTCATCGAGGTAGAAGTCATTTTTTGTCCATACTATTGGATCTTGTTTTTGACTACGCAATTCTTGCTTAGATATCTGCTGGGGGGGGGTTGTTTCAGTAGCAAGCGCAAGTGTAGATGGCGCAATGCACAGACCACACGTAATAGCAGCGATAACACATGATTTTTGTAATACTAAATTCATGGTATACAACCTTTCGTATCTAATTATCGCGAAATAATGCTTTATTTATAGTAGTCGTATCCTTAAGAAATGTATACATAATTAAAAGATTATTAACGTAAAATCAATGTCTTTTACAACGAGGGAAATATTCCAGTAAGCATTTTGTTAAGCCTCCAGCTGTCGTCGGTGATAGTCAGACACCTTGTTAAAATTGTATTTTCAAATCAAGGGAGCGCTTATGAGACGCAACCTAAACTAAGGGCTATAAACTGTTCAAAACAAATTTTATGCGGCTCCCCAGTGTATTCTTGCAGGTAACATGCGTCACAAATGTGTATGGGTAACGAAACTATTCATACGCGGTAAGCGGTATAAGTTTAGCGGTAAGCGGTATAAAAAAGATTTTCAAGCTAATTCTTATCTCGACCACGTAAACTATAGGTAACACTTTGGAAACGTTTCCAAAATATTAGATGCCCTTGGGCGAGAGGAGTTGTGAGACATGCTCAATCGTAGGAACTTCATTAAGGCGGGTCTCGGTTTAAGCGCAGGTATGCTTGTTCCGTTTGCTGCAGGTTGCCAAGATGATAAGGCTTCTTCAGGCAAAAAAGGTGAGGCTAAAGGTCACGTATACTACCTTAACTTTAAACCAGAATCTGACGAGCAGTGGAAAGAGATCGCCGAGATTTACAAAGAAGAAACTGGCGTTGAAGTTACTGTTAAAACAGCAGCTGCAGGACAATATGCTTCTACCTTAAAGTCTGAAATGGGTAAGAGCGAAATGCCTACGCTTTTCCAAACCAATGGTCCTGTAGGCTTAGCAGGCTCTATTGATTATTGTGCTGACTTGGACGACTCAGAAATCGTTAAGAACTGCACCAACGATGCATTTAAGCTTAAAGGTGACGACGGCAAGATTAAAGGTATCGCTTACGTAATTGAGAGCTACGGTATTATCTACAACAAGAAACTTCTTGAGAAGTCTGGCCACAGTGCTGATGAAATCACCAACTTTGAGAGCTTCAAGAAGGTTGTTGAAGACATTACTAAGCGTAAGGGCGAGCTTGGATTTAGTGCATTTAACGCACCTGGTATGGATAAATCTTCCGACTGGCGTTTTAAGACTCACCTTGCAAACCTTCCTATTTACTATGAATACAAGAAGGATAATATCCAATCTACTAAGGCTATTAAGGGTACTTACCTTGACAACTATCGTAAGATTTGGGATCTCTACATTAACAACTCAACTACAGATCCAAGCCTTCTTACCACAAAAACCGCTGATGACTGCACCAATGAATTTGTAACAGGTAAAGCAGTATTTTATCAAAACGGTACCTGGGAGTACGAGAAAATTCAAGACCTCGGCGATGAGAACTTGGGCATGCTTCCAATTTACATTGGTGTTGAAGGTGAAGAGAACCAAGGACTTTGCACTGGTTCTGAGAACTACTGGTGTGTTAACAAAAAAGCTAAACCTGAAGACGTTCAAGCAACTCTTGACTTTATGAATTGGTGCACCAACTCTGATAAGGGTGTTAAATGCCTTTGTGGTGGTAAGGAAGCTCTTCCTTCTGGTGCTAACGGTTGTGGCTTTACCATTCCATTTAAGAAGAATCTTGAAAGTGCTAACCCACTTGTTAATATTGCTAACAAATATGTTGCTGATGGTAAAACTCCTGTTGACTGGTGCTTTGCAACTATGCCATCTGAAGAGTGGAAGAACGGCGTAGGTTCTGCATTGGTTGCATATGCTGCAGCTCAAGATGACAGCAACTGGGGCGCAGTTGTTAAAGCATTTGTTGACGGCTGGAAGACAGAAGCTGAAAAGGCTAAGAACTAATAAGTCCTTAAAGCTCGTAAATGTGGCATTTATCACGTTTTAATTGTGATAGAGATGTAAGGGTTCGCGGAGGACATAGCACGTTGTTCTCCGCGTTTATTACATGTAAAGGAGGTTTGTTAGCATGGAAAAGTCTATAAAGAAGTACTGGCTTATCTTTTTGGTACCAACTCTTGCTTCTTTTGCTATTGGTTTTGTTTTTCCGTTTATTATGGGATTGGTTCTTTCCTTTACCCACTTTACGACTGTAACCGATGCAACTTTTAATGGCTTTGAAAACTATATTGATGCGTTCAGTGATAATTTATTCCAACATGCATTTTGGTACACTGCAGCGTTTGCGGTTGTTTCTGTCATCGTTATTAATGTTGTTGCGTTTGCGATTGCTATGGCGTTAACAGGAAAACTTAAAGGAACCAATATTTTCCGTACATCATTTTTTATGCCTAACCTAATTGGTGGTATCGTTTTAGGTTATATCTGGCAGCTTATCTTTAACGGTGTTTTACAACAATACCAACAGACAATCAGTTTGAATGAATGGTACGGTTTTGTAGGTCTGGTTATCTTAGTTTCCTGGCAACAAATTGGTTACATGATGATTATTTATGTTGCCGGTTTACAATCAATTCCAACCGATGTTTTGGAAGCTGCACAAATTGACGGTGCCAATGCATGGCAGCGTTTGTGGAATGTTACTATTCCAATGATGATGCCCTCCATTACCATTTGCTTGTTCTTGTCATTAACAGGCGGTTTCAAACTCTTTGACCAAAACCTTTCCCTTACGGCAGGCGAGCCGGCTCATATGTCCGAAATGCTTGCACTTAATATTTTTGATACGTTCTATGGCAGAACGGGCTGGGAAGGTGTCGGACAGGCTAAAGCCGTTGTGTTCTTCTTCCTTGTTACCATTTTGGGTCTTATTCAGCTCCAAATTACTCGTAAGAGGGAGGTGCAACAATAATGAAAGAAAGAAAAAGACTTTTATCGATTATAGGAACAGTTGTCTTTTCGATTTTCAGTATTGCGTGGCTCATACCTATCGTAATTATTGTAATGAACTCCTTTAAGAAAAAGAGCTTCATTCAATCCATACCTTTTGATTGGGTTACTCCTGAAACATTTGCCAAATTTGCTAACTATACGGCTGCACTTAGAAAATACCACTTACTGGATGCGGTTGGTTGGACAGTGTTGATAACTGTTGGTTCGGTAATTGTTATCCTCATTTGTACGTCAATGTGTGCATGGTATATTACCCGTGTTAAAAGCAAGGTAAGTAAATTTATCTATTTGCTCTGCGTATTTTCAATGGTTGTTCCTTTCCAAATGGTTATGTTTACGCTTTCCTTTACTGCAGACCGTCTACACCTTAACACGCCTTGGGGCATTATCGTTGTATATCTCGGGTTTGGTGCTGGACTTGCCGTATTTATGTTCTGCGGTTTTGTAAAGAGCATTCCTGTAGAGATCGAAGAAGCAGCACTTATTGATGGTGCAAGCCCTCTTCGCGCATTCTTTACGATTGTATTACCTATTATGAAACCAACCTACATTTCTGTTGGTATTCTTGAAACCATGTGGATCTGGAACGACTTCCTCCTTCCATATCTTGTTTTGGACACCAATAAATACAAGACTATCTCTATTGTTATCCAGTTTATGAAGGGTAGTTATGGTCGTGTAGACATGGGTGCTATCATGGCGGCACTTGTATTGGCTGTTATTCCTGTTATTGTCTTCTATCTTGCATGCCAGAAGTACATTATCAAAGGCGTTGCAGCTGGTGCTGTTAAAGGTTAGTTTCTATGAACATTAAGGATATTGCGCGGATATCGGGTTATAGCGTAGGAACGGTGTCGCGTGTATTAAACAGCAGTTCAAATGTGAGCCAAAAAGCACACGATCAAGTTATGGGTGTGGTAGATAAGTATCATTTTGAACCTAATGCTAATGCACGTAGTTTAAAGAGAACCGATACCCATTCCATCGCGGTTATGGTTAAAGGTCGCTACAATCCTTTATTCGCCAATATTCTTGAAAAGCTTCATACGTACCTTGACATGCGCGGTGAAGATGTATATGTTGCATATTTGGACGAAGACGAAAACGAAGTGCAATTTGCGCTTCGGTACCAGAAAGCCCATAATCCGCGCGGTATAGTTTTTCTTGGCGGTGAGCTTGAGTATTTCAAGCAAGATTTTTGTCAAATTGTGTGTCCGTGTGTCGTAATTACCAATTCAACACAAACATTGCCTTTTACTAATTTATCGTGTGTTTTAACAAACGATGGGCAAGCGTCTTCGGATATCGTTGACATTTTGATTCAGGCACATCATTCAAAAATTGCAGTTATTGGAGGAAATCTTTCTCAGGGACAAATTAGTTTGAGAAGACTTTCGGGAGCTATTAGAAGATGTGCACAAGCAAAAATACCTTTCGATATGAGTTTGCAGTATGAACCTTGCCATTTTTCAATGCGAGAAGGGTACGATGCCTTGCTTCGTGTTCTAAAACGTGTGCCCCAAACAACTGCGATTTTTGCGTTGGGTGATGTGATTGCAATTGGAGTTATGAGAGCTTTGCGTGATATTGGAAAGTCTGTTCCCCAAGATATTTCCCTTGTTGGTTTTGACGGTATTGAATCTTCTCAATTTTGTATTCCACGCCTTACAACAGTCAGACAGGATACAACACGTTTAGCTGAGAGGGGGGCAGCAATTTTACTGTCTATGATCGAAGGTACATCTCGAGGTAGTGTCTGTGAAATTGTTGACCATACTGTGTTAAAAGGTGAAACTGTTAAAAATCTGTCTGAATTAGATAACTAGCGTTATGATAGACATTTGTTTATTGTTGGATGTTTGCTTGAAAGGAGAGAAGTCTTTATGCGTTCTGCAGGAATTTTACTGCCTATAACCGCTTTGCCTTCTCCTTATGGTGTGGGTACAATGGGTCAATCAGCTCGTGACTTTATTGATTTTTTGCACGATTCGTCTCAAACGTACTGGCAGGTTCTCCCTATTGGTCCTACGAGTTTTGGTGATTCACCATATCAGAGTTTTTCTACCTTTGCAGGTAATCCTTATCTAATTGATTTGGATACCCTTATTGCTGAAGGTCTTTTAACTCAAAATGACGTTGATTCGGTGAAATGGGGTGCCGATCCTCAAAAGGTTGATTACGGTCTACTTTATAAAACTCGCTTTAATGTATTACGTAAAGCAGTTAAAAAATTATGGGATGATCATACCTTTGAAGTTTCTCAATTTTGTAAGCTTGAACATTCCTGGTTAGATGACTATGCGCTTTATATGTCCTTAAAGGATGCAAATGACTCAAAGCCTTGGACTTCTTGGCCAGAACCTGTTCGTCTGCGTGAGCCTCAAGCTTTAGAGCAAGCTCGTAAAACGTTATCAGCTGATATCAAATTTTGGCAAGGTGTCCAGTATTTCTTTTATAAGCAGTGGGGTGAACTTCACTCGTATGCTCATGACAACGGTGTTCAGATTATCGGTGATTTGCCAATCTATGTTGCAGCAGACAGTGTTGACACCTGGTCTCATCCAGAGCAATTTCAACTCGATGAGTTTAGATTGCCTACAGAAGTTGCGGGGTGTCCTCCCGATGGTTTTTCTGCAACTGGTCAACTCTGGGGAAATCCTCTTTTCAACTGGGATGTTATGAAAAAAGATGGATATTCATGGTGGCTTACACGAATTTCAGCGCAGTTTAGACTTTTTGATGTTTTGCGTATAGATCATTTCCGTGGGTTTGATTCATATTATGCAATTCCTTACGGCGCTCAAGATGCATCCGGTGGTAGATGGCGAAAAGGTCCAGGTATTGCGTTCTTTAATCAACTTAATAAGAAGCTTGGTAAACGCAATATTATTGCTGAAGATTTAGGGTTTCTTACTCCATCAGTTATTAAACTTCTTAAAGATTCTACCTACCCTGGTATGAAAGTACTTGAATTTGGCTTTGATAGTCGTGATTCTGGTGGTAGAACCTATCAACCGCATAATTATCCAAAAAATTGTGTTGCCTATGTTGGAACTCATGATAACAGCACGGCACTTGGTTGGTTTGAAAGTGTTGATAAAAAAGACGCTGATTATGCACGCAAATATTTGCATATAGCAGACGGCGAAAGTGTTGCATGGGCTGCTATGCGTGGTATTTGGTCATCTGTGGCCGACACTGCAATCGTGCAAATGCAGGACGTTTTGGAACTTGATGATTCTGCGCGTATTAATGTTCCTTCTACCTTGGGCTCTAACTGGACATGGCGCTATAAAGCATGTGATCTTTCTGACAAACTTGCAAAACGCCTTAAAGATCAAATGTTCTTATATGAGCGTTTAAGCCAAGGTGATGTTCAAGAACTTGAAGAAGCCGAGGCTGCGCGCAAAGCTCATGAAGCTAAGAAAGCTTTAAAAGATTCGTCGGTATCTAAAACACCAAAAGTTGTTTTAGATACTCGCGATGATTCTAAAAAACAATGTAAGTGTGGATCTCGAGGTAAAAAGTAGGTTATGAACATCGGTTTACACGTGGGCAGAATTACTGGGCAATGTTGTTTTGCATTTGCATGTCTTATATGTTCTACCAGTGTATGTTCGATGAAATAATTATAGGAGGTTGTAGTAGATGAACTTTGAAGATAGAGTTCGCGAATTTTTAAGCCAACATAATGTGGCTCCCGAGGCAGCAACTGGTGAACAGCTTATGCAAGCATTGACAAGCGCTCTTCGCCAAATGCAGTTTGACGCGCCAAAAACTCAAGGTAAGCGTAAACTGTATTACTTTTCTGCTGAGTTTTTGGTAGGTCGTCTGCTTCGTGCCAATCTTATTAATTTAGGTTTGGTGGATAGAGCAGAAGCTCTTCTTCAAAGTTGGGGCACTACCTTGGCCGAGGTTGAGGATTGTGAGCCCGAGCCTTCATTAGGTAACGGTGGTTTAGGTCGTCTTGCAGCTTGTTTTATGGATTCAATTGCTTCACTTGGATTGCCTGGAGATGGTGTTGGTCTTAACTATCACTACGGCCTGTTCCGTCAAGATCTTTCCCAAGGCTATCAGCTTGAAGAGCCTAATCCTTGGATCGAGCGTGAATCTTGGCTTTGTTCTACTCCATTTACCTTTGATGTTCCTTTTGCATTTGGTAATTTACGCGCCAAGCTTTTTGACATTGAGGTACCAGGTTATAAAAATGGTGTGGTAAATCGTCTACATCTTTTTGATGTCGAAAATCCAGCGCCTGCACCCGAACATGGTATTTCGTTTAATAAGAATGATATCGAGCACTGCCTCACTTCATTTTTGTATCCTGACGACTCTGATGAAGCTGGACGTCTTTTGCGCGTATATCAGGAATATTTCATGGTTTGTGCAGGTGCTCAACTTATTCTTCATGAGATGGACGAAGCAGGTCATCCACTTGACCAGCTTGATAAGTTTGTAGCTGTCCACATTAACGATACGCATCCTTCTATGGTTATCCCCGAACTTATTCGTCAGCTTGTTGCACGAGGTGTTTCGGTTGATAGAGCTGTAGAAATTGTAGAAAATACTTGTGCATATACCAATCACACTATTTTGGCAGAAGCTCTCGAAACATGGCCAATTGACTTTATTTCTCGTGTTGCACCTCAGCTTGTACCTATTATTCAAGATCTTGATCGTCGTGCACGCCTTCGTACACAAAACGAAAAGCTTGCTATTTTGGACAAGAATAATGTTGTTCACATGGCTCATATGGATGTTCATTTTTGTTGCAAAGTTAATGGAGTTGCCGCACTTCACACCAAGATTTTGGAAGAGTCGGAAATGCACGGCTTCTACCAGCTTTATCCCGATAAGTTTAACAACAAGACTAACGGTATAACTTTTAGACGTTGGCTTATGGGATGCAACCCCGACCTTGCCAATTTGATTACCCAAACTATTGGTGATGCCTGGATTAAGGATGCTTCACAGTTAGAGCATCTTCTTGATCATGTTAACGATGAAAATCTTCTGAACGCGCTTGATGCTATTAAGACTTCTAATAAAAAACGTCTTGCCGCATGGCTTGAGAAAAAAGAGGGCGTTCAAATTGACACTAACGCTGTTTTTGACGTACAAATTAAACGTCTTCATCAGTACAAGCGTCAGCAAATGAATGCTTTGTATGCTATTTGGAAATACCTTGATATTAAAAATGGACACATTCCTTCTCGTCCGTTGGTAATGTTTTTTGCCGCAAAAGCTGCTCCTGCATATATCCTTGCAAAGGACATTATCCATGTGTTGCTTTGCCTTTCAAAACTCATTGCAAATGATCCAGCCGTTTCTCCTTGGCTTAAGATTGTTGTCATTGAAAACTATAATGTAACCGTTGCTGAACATCTTATTCCTGCGGCTAATATCTCTGAGCAGATTTCACTTGCTTCTAAAGAGGCTAGCGGTACAGGTAATATGAAGATGATGGCAAATGGTGCGCTTACCTTGGGTACGCAAGACGGAGCCAATGTAGAAATTGTAAATCTTGTTGGCAAAGAGAACGCGTATGAGTTTGGTCGCACCTCTGAAGAGGTTATTGAGCTTTACGCAACTAATGGTTATCATCCTACCGACTTCTGGAAGGGAAGCGACATTGAGCGTTTGATCGACTTTATCGTTTCGCCTGAGATGCTTGCAATTGGTAAGTCAGAGAGCTTAACGCGTGTTTACAAGGATCTTTTGTCGCACGACTGGTTTATGACTTTGCTTGATATCGAAGATTACATCAAGACTAAGGAACAATGTCTTGCAGACTTTGAAGATCGTCACGCTTGGATTAAGAAAACGCTTATTAATATTGCTCATGCAGGGTTCTTCTCGTCTGATAGAACAATTGCAGAGTACAACCGTGACATTTGGCATTTAGTTTAGTGTTCACGAACTTCGTGATACACTTAAATGCAGGTAATTGAGGGGATAATGGCATTACGCCGAACATATAAGGTGTGTTGATAGAAAGGATTAATCATGGCAGAGGTAAAGCTTCAGCATATCGAGAAAATTTATCCTAATACCGAGAAACAAAAGGGTGCTAAAAAGCATAAACATAACCTCAAAGTAACCGACGAGGGTGTTGTAGCGGTAGAGGATTTTAATCTTGACATTGCTGATAAGGAATTTATCGTACTCGTAGGTCCTTCTGGTTGTGGTAAATCTACTACCTTACGTATGGTTGCTGGTTTGGAAGAAATCACCCGTGGTGATCTCCTCATTGGTGGCAAACGTATGAACGATATTCCTCCTCGTGAGCGTGATATCGCTATGGTATTTCAAAACTATGCTCTTTACCCTCATATGACTGTTCGTGCGAACATGGAATATCCTTTAAAGCTTCGCAAGATGGATAAGGATCAAATTAAGCAACGTGTTGATCAAGCTGCAGAAATTTTAGGTATTACCGAGTATCTTGATCGTAAGCCAAAAGCTCTTTCGGGTGGTCAACGTCAGCGTGTTGCTATTGGACGCGCTATTGTGCGTGAGCCTAAAGTTCTGCTGATGGATGAGCCGCTTTCAAACCTGGATGCAAAGCTTAGAAACCAAATGCGTGCCGAGATCATTAAATTGCGCCAACGTATTGACACAACCTTTATTTATGTTACACACGACCAAACCGAAGCTATGACGCTTGGTGACCGTATTGTAATTATGAAGGATGGTATGGTTCAACAGGTTGGTGCTCCTCAAGAGGTCTTTGACCATCCTGCAAATCTCTTCGTAGCAGGCTTTATTGGTGTACCTCAAATGAACTTCTATGATGCTCACTTAGGTCTTGATGATGAAGGTAAGTATGTTGTTGACCTTGCTGGTCATAAAGTTGTTTGCTCACCTGATAAACAAGAGAATCTTAAGAAACATAATGTTAAACCTCAAGATATTACGTTGGGTGTTCGTCCCGAGCATATCGGTCTCTACGGTGAAGGCAGCGATATGATTGAAGGTAAGATCGAAGTTACCGAGCCTATGGGTTCAACGGTACACCTTCATGTTAAGGCTTGTGGTTCTGATACCATTATCATTGCGCAAACCGCAAAACTTGAAGGCGAGAATCCTGCGAGCTTGCCAATTGGTAGCCCCATTCAGTTTACCTTTGGTGGTAACGTTATGCACTTGTTCAGTAAAGAGAACGAAAAGAACCTGGAATTTGGTGCATAAATTCTCTTTTCTAGACTCTGCGTACCCACGATGTGTCTCGTATGCATCGTGGGTTCTATTTTTGATATCAGACTTTTACTCTTATTGTCTAAATCGCAGAATATTTATTTTTATGAATACAAAATTCTGTTCACAAACAAAAGATTATTTTTTGTATTTTTATAAAGTTTTCAATGCTAAATCCCTCTAAGTTGCAATAAAAGTTTGCTTCATTGCGCTTCATTTATTTAAAAAATATGTCTATATACTTGCTAATTCATGCTATATTTAATGTATACAATCTTTTTAATGAATTATTTTTAAAGCATATATAAATTGGCAAGGCAAAAAGGGGAGCATACGATGGAGCGTTTAGAGTTTTCTGCACGTTGCAACTGTATTGGGTTTGATGCATATGTTCTTGCAAAGCAGATGTCGCTCTCGGTTGATAAAACTCGTCCTTGGTTTGATATGAATTGGAATGCTGAAGTTCCTGCAACTGCTGTCTTTACGCTTACTAAAGCAGAACAGATACATTTTCAGGTTATTAAGTCTGCGCTTGCTCTTATCCATCAAAAAACAAATGGCATTGCTCATGGAAAGACAATTAAACTTCCGTATTGGGCAAACCAGAGAAAATATGATAGTTTGCATAAGGATACACAACCTTGTGATTATCGCATCGCAAACGCGCGTTTAGTTGCACTTGCGCAGATATTATCGCAGGAAGGGTTTGATATCCAGTGGGTGCAACCGCAAGAACAGCTTGCATACGTTATCTCAGGAAATATAATAACTGCTGATATACACCTATAAGGGTTATGTTTGGCACCTATATGGTGCTGTACTTCAACACCTATAACGTGCTGTGCTTCAAACATAGCTTACTTAAGCAAGTATCATTGTCTACTCCGATTTAATCTATGCTAGGTTTTTAGATGTAGAAAATGTATAGTTTTATTAATCGGTGAACGGTCGCATTTTTCGGTAAATACATGTGAAAATAGATTTGCTTATAGATCTTTGTATGTCTTTATCGCAGTTGCGTATGAAGCTACTCAATAGAGTCATATGGTATCTCTAAGTGTACCGTGCTTGTTTCAAGGATGTTGCCTCTATTGATTTTTGTCTTGAGCGCATTCTGCAAGATATTGGGACATGCTTAGTTGTATAGATCTTGCTGAAACAGGCAACACAACGAGGGAAAGGAATCAACTTCGTGATTAGTTTCCAACAATTTATTGGAATGCTTCAGGTTAACCCCTTTTTAGCAATTGTTGTTGTACTTGTTTTAGGAACAATTTTTGTTAATGGAGCAACGGATGCGGCAAACGCTATCGCAGAGCCTATAGGCACGCGGTCTATCAGCGTTAATGCCGCTATTTTTATGAGTGTTGTGTGTAACTTTGTTGGACTTGTTGTTATGAGCTTTATCTCCACTGCTGTTGCAGACACCATGAGCGGTATGGTCAATTTTGGTGGGGATACCCACGCAGCTCTTATTGCTTTAGCGGCTGCAACCGTAGGCATTGTGGCTTGGGGAGTGGGAGCCTGGGTTTTTGGTATACCAACGTCTGAGTCTCACGCTTTAATTGCTGGTCTAACTGGTGCTGCATTGGCAGTCTCAGGAGATTTAAGCGGCGTTAATATGGGGGAGTGGATGAAAGTAGTCTACGGCCTCATTTTTTCTTCAATCGCTGGTTATGCTGCTGGTTGGGTTGTTGTCAAGATTATTCGCAATGCGTGTCGCAATGTGGATAGAAGACGAGCCGACGAAATTTTTGGTCGTCTACAAGTAATAGGTGCTGCTGGCGTGGCTCTTATGCATGGTGCTCAAGACGGTCAAAAATTTATGTCTACTGCAATGTTGGCAATTGCCCTATCGGCAGGGATGCAGGCTAGTGACCTCAATGGATTTCCATTATGGATTGAAGTTCTGTGTGCTTTGACGATGGCTATAGGTACTGCAGTTGGAGGTAAACGCATTATTAAAAAAGTTGGCATGGAAATGGTACAGATGGAAAAGTACCAAGGTTTTGCCTCTTCGGTTTCGGCTACGGTATCCTTATTTGTCGCAACGCTTACGGGGCTTCCAGTTTCCACAACTCATGCAAAAACTGCTGCAATCATGGGTGCTGGTGCCGCTAAAGATGTGCGCAGCGTTAACTGGGCTGTTGCAAAAGAAATGGTTTACACCTGGGTGTTTACATTTCCTGGTTGCGGCATTATTGGATTTGTTCTTGCTAAACTATTTTTACTGGTTTTCTAAGTGTTTCGCGATTGTGCATGAAGTTTGGCACAAAGTTTATCTCGTATTGTCTATGTTGGTATCTGATTATGTAATTTGGTTTACTACGTATGTAAAGGAGCTCATATTATGGGTCGCATAAAAAAAGAGGACGTTTTTTATACCTTGTTTAAAGATTTTGCAAAAGACATCACTAAAGCTGCAGAGGATTATGCAAAGTTGTTACATGACTATCCTACAACAGTTAATCTTATTCCTTTGATGAAACTACATGAGGTCCATTGCGATGAACATGTTAAGAAGATTATGGCAGAGTTATATTCTTCGTTTATTACACCTTTTGATCGTGATGATATCTCTGATTTGGCTCTTCGTATGGACGATATTGTAGACTCAATGGAAGGCGTTGCGATTCGTCTTGAACTTTTTAATACGTCTGGAAGTCGAACAGAAGCAACTCAGCTTGCTGATTTAACTGTTTGTGCAGCAAAAGAGATCGAAAAGATGATCACTTGTTTGCCCGACTATAAAAAGGATAAACAAGCTTTAACCCATTCTATTGAGGTTGGTCATATAGAAGATGAGGGCGATACTGTTTATGAAAGTGCTTTGTATCGTCTGTTCCACGACGAAGATCTTCCTGACGCGCGCCGTGGACATGTTGTTTCCTGGCTTCGTCTTTTTGATCGTATGGAGAACACGCTCAATGCGTGCGATAGAGCGGCTGGTGTGGTAAGAAACGTTATCATGAAAAGCGCGTAATTGCATGAAAGCAATCGATGCTTTTTGGTCGTATAAAGAATCTTGCTATTCGTTTAGAATTTACACGTAAAAAAGTTCCATAAAGCTCTTATGCTTTATGGAACTTTTTGTCCTATACTCCGCTATGCTGGCGTGTAGACACTTGTGTACGGGTGTAGATGCAGACGTCTATGCAGACGCAGATGGGGGGCAGGAGTGCATGCGCGCGGGCAGGGGTGCTTGCGCGACATTGTTTCAAGGTTACTTTCTTATTAATTATCTCGAACAATCTCGGATTGTTGTTCATAGATGATACAATACCCATCAAGTTTTATAGAGCTTCGAGCGTGTAAACCGTTCCAAGCGCGCAAAGCTTTTTGGTTGAAATGTAAGAAAAGCTTTCCACGCACGCAATGTTTTCACGTATGACCGTCGTTTGTACCAAGCTCATTCATAGCGTTTAGTTCCTGTAGACTTTTAGAGACGAGGTAGACTATGAACTCACTCATTGCACTTACCGATGCTATAGATTCGTACATGTACTCGTATCTTTTAGTATTTCTTTTGATCTTGTCTGGGGTGTATTTTTCGATTCGTACGCGTTTTGTACAGTTTAGATTGCTTGGCGATATGTTTTCTGTGTTGCTGGAAAAGCGCCACGTCGACGGTCAAGAAGCGGTATCTTCCTTTCAAGCGCTTATGGTCTCCACAGCGTCTCGCGTGGGTACGGGAAATATTGCAGGCGTTGCTACAGCCATTGCCACAGGTGGTCCAGGCGCTGTATTTTGGATGTGGATCATGTCGTGTATTGGCGCCGCGTCTGCGTTCATCGAGTCTACGTTAGCGCAGGTGTGGAAAGTGCGCGGCGACGAGGGAGAGTTTCGCGGAGGCCCTGCGTACTACATTAGTCAAGGGCTTGGAATTCACTGGCTTGGCGTTATTTTTGCAATTTCGCTTATCCTTTGTTTTGCCGTAGGGTTTAACGGGCTTCAGGCATACAATTTGAGCTCGTCTTTTGAGTACTTCATTCCCCAATTTAGGGAATCCCACGCTGATTTTGCGATTGCAACATTGCTTACGGTTACCACAGCGATGATTATTTTTGGTGGAGGCAGACGGATTGGTATGTTGTCTTCCATCATTGTGCCGCTTATGGCACTTGTGTACCTAGGCTTTGCCGTTGTCTTGACAGTGTTTCGTTTTAGTGATTTGCCGCGCGTCTTTTCGCTTATTTTTGCGTCGGCGTTCGATTGGCAATCGATTTTTGGTGGGTTCATGGGGTCAACCGTTGTTATTGGTATTAAGCGTGGTCTTTTTTCGAACGAAGCGGGTATGGGGTCAGCGCCAAATGCTGCAGCAGCGGCTTCGGTATCACATCCCGCAAAGCAAGGTCTCGCGCAAACCCTTTCGGTTTTTATCGATACAATTGCAATTTGTACCTGCAGTGCTATGATCATTCTTCTCTTTTATGTCAGCGGATCGCCAGAGAAGCTCAATGGCATGCCGCTTGTGCAGGCAGCCGTCCAAGCAGCGGTAGGAGAAGTAGGCATTTATGTGATAACCTTCGCTATCGTTGCGTTTGCCTTCTCGAGTATTATTGGTAATTATTTCTACGCGGAAAGCAACATCAAGTTCATCAAAAATAATAAAGTTGTGCTCTTTGTATTCCGCATTCTTTGTTGTATTGCTGTGTTTATGGGTGCACAGTCGAGTTTTGATCTCGCATGGAACGTCTCGGACATTCTCATGGGCATCGAAGCTATGATCAACATCATCGCGATCCTTCTCTTGGGTAAATGGGCTATAGCGGTACTTGTGGACTACCAAGAACAGAAGAAAAAAGGACTCGATCCAGTATTTGTGGCGAGTAATATTCCTGGTTTGCCAGCATGTGAGTGTTGGAATACACCGCGCGAAAAAATTGAGCATATGGAGCATACTCAAGCAAAAGAATCATGCAAGCAGCTCTCCGATGAATTGCTTCGCGATTAACAAAGGGCTGCGCGAAACGTGTCACGCATGTGGCCGCTTGCAGTAGGAACAGGCGCACGCGCAAAACGCTAGCCGCATACCCGTATAATATCACGCGCAAAAGAGCACTTTTGCGCGTGTTTTTGGGATATAACTCTATTAGTACCACGTGTACAACATCCTAGACGCTACAACATTACAAATAAACATATATGCTTATCATTAATTGTGTAAAAAATCCAGTAATAATAGCATGTTTGCTTACAGACAAAGACTTATTATGTGTAATAGAATTTATTAAGCACTCTCGCCTGAAAGCAAACAAACTGGAAGAAAATATCCATCTGGCGAGACGCTTTCCCCATGTATTTTTTTAATCAATAAATCAACGAGAACTTGGGCAATTTCGGGTAATGGCTGTTTTATGGTTGTAAGGTATGGGTAGTATTGCTGGATAAATGACGTGCCATCATAACCGATGATTTTTAGATCATTGGGAATTGAAATATTGAGCTGTTGTGCAATTTTAATAACCAGAATAGCTGTCAAATCATCTGATGTAAAAATAGCATCTGGTTTTAACTGCGATAAGGTTGTTTTAATCTCCATTTCTTTTCGCACGGAAGATAAATCACTTGGTATATTAACAATGTGTGCATGTGGAAGGATAGAAGCAAATCCAGCATGACGCAAACCTGTTGGTGAGTTTGAATTATCATTTCCTGTAATCATAACAAATGAACTCGCGCCAGTTTTTTTAAGAGTCTGCGCAGCAAGAACGCCACCCGCATAATTATCGGAGGATACAACAGGTATATTAGGCGATAGATTACGATCAAAAGAAATAATAGGTGCAGAGACTCGATTGTAATCTTTTATACCCAGGTTATGGCTCCCCGAAATAATGCCATCAACTTGATTTGCTTCGAGCATTTCTAAGTATTCTCGTTCTTTTTGCGGATCGTGCTCGCTATTACAAATTATGCATTTATAGCCATTGGTGAACAGTTCTTGCTCAATAAGATCAATGAGTTCAGCATAAAATATATGGCCAATCTTTGGAAAAATAAGACCTACTAGTTTGGTTGATTTGCCTTGTAGGCTTCGTGCAAGATTGTTTGGCTTATAGCCTAGAGTTCGCATCGCTTCATTAACTTTGCGAATAGTCTTTTCTGAAAGATAACCTTTTTTATTGATTACACGAGAAACGGTTGTTGCACTTACACCAGCAATTTTTGCAACATCAGTAAGTTTTGTAGCCATAATCTAATTCGTAGTATGTTCCTGTGATGTTTCCGTTAACTGTAATTCCGTTGTGGCGTGAATATGGAAACACACGTCCAGAAAATACCTTTTCTCCTTTATTAATAAACATTTCAAAAACGGAATTATCAATAAAAATATTAACAGTCGTCGCTTGGTTGTCAATAAAACATGTTCGGGTGCTGCCATATTCTTTTGCAAATTCTTCTCCAACACCGCTACGGTCAACCTTAACGCTATTATGCTTTATGTCAAAAGTTAGGGTAAGACCTTTTCCATCTCCATCAGCAAAAAGTGTAATTACGTTCGTACTGTTGGCTTGTAAATGAACCTCTAATTCATAGCAGTTGTTTGTCTGTGCAATATTACAAAGAGGTTTTTGTGATATGCGTAATTCTTTAATAGAAGAAACTGGATACTGATACAATTTCCCGTCTTTGATCCTAAGTTCTTTTACTAGTGATAAGACTCCTTGATAATTATAGCGATCAGTTGGATATGAAGTGTCTGGTAAGCCTATCCAACTTATTGCAAGGACGCGATTATCTTCTGTATTAAATGCTTGCGTAGCATATATATCAAATCCCCAATCAAGGAGTTGAGGCTGAGAGATAGAAGTTATACAAGACTTTTCTGGTATAAATGATGACCCTATTTTATATACATTCGGATAGATATTTTTGTATGAACACACATCTTTATCTAATCCTTGTGGGCAATATATAAGCACAGGGACTTGATCTACAAAAACCAAATTAGGACATTCAATCATATATGAGGTATAGTCATTGGAAAAATCAAGTTCGCCGACCTTTTCCCAGGTACCATAATCATTTTCATGAGATTTATATAACTGTATAGTTCCTTGACGCTTTATTGTTTGTGCACCAATAACTGCATAATATTGGTTATGGTACATAAATATTTGTGGGTCACGAAAATGATCCGTAGTATCCATAGGCTGGTTAATAAGTGGGGTTTTCAATTTTTTCAGATGGCCTTGTTTATCTATGAGAGCACCTAATTGATAGGTATGGCGCTTCCACTGGCAATCGCGCACATTTCCCGTATAAAAAATAAAAAGATTATCTTTTATTTGAAGCGCAGATCCTGAATATGCACCATGGCTATCAAATCTTGTGTCAGGTAAAATCTTTAAACCTGTTGGTGAAAAATGGACAAGATCATCGCTTTTAAGTTGTACCCAGGATTTCAAACCATGGGCTGCTCCAAATGGAAAATGTTGAAAAAAGACAATCCATGTGTCATTAAAATAGCAAAAACCATTAGGATCGTTGAGGAGCCCTGTTTGCGGTTCAATATGGTAATTAACACGCCATGGTGATTGATTGACACGTTTTTTTATTTCGCAAAGTTCTTCATGGGACCATTGCTCATAGCGTTTATAGCAAAGTTCGCGTGTCCATTTCATGTTCTTATCCTCCAATTCTTTATGTATGTAACATCATAAAATTTTTTAAAGGTCAATAAAGAATTACTATTAAAACTACAAAAAATGATATACGCTTATCAGATATAACTTCTAAACATAACCCTTTTGGCTAGGGATTGATAGCCATACGACATGCAACTATAGCGCACAAAAACAGATACGTCTCGATAGATTATGAATCTAAGTTCACAAACCAATATAAATATACCAAACGTTTGACATATATTTTATAAAACGCTACCATACGTAAATGTAGTACTTAAGAGCTTTTGTCATGCTGCTGAATACGAGGTGATCTTTGCCATGAACAATCATGAAATTGCAAAGCAGGTTGTTAGTGCCCTTGGAGGACCAAATAATATTGAGTGTGTAACACATTGCGCAACGCGCCTAAGGGTTATGGTGCATAATGCTGACATAATAGATCAATCCAAGCTTGAATGTATAGAAAAGGTTCAGGGCTCTTTTTTCAACTCAGGGCAATATCAAATAATTTTTGGCACTGGTACTGTTAATAAAATTTACGACGAAGTTGTGTCACTTGGATTGCCAACTACATCAGAAAAAGATATGAAAGCATTGACAAAAAAGCACGCTAATCCGATTCAACGAGGTATACGTACTTTTGGAGATGTATTTGTCCCTATCATTCCAGTTATTGTTGCAACTGGCCTCTTTATGGGTGTTCGTGGATTGCTCAACGCACTTGGATTATTACTTCCCGCAGACATTAACACCTATACTCAGATCTTAACCGATACAGCATTTGTTATTTTACCTGGATTGGTTGTATGGTCAACATTTTGTGTTTTTGGGGCAAGTCCGTCTGTTGGCATTGTTCTGGGTATGATGCTTGTTTCAGGATCTTTGCCTAACGCATGGGCGGTCGCTTCTGGCGGTGAAGTACATGCTATGCAATTTTTTGGATGTATTCCTGTTGTTGGTTTACAGGGCTCAGTATTGCCTGCTTTTATCATTGGTGTTATTGGTGCCCATTTCGAGAAATTTATTCGAAAAATGGTACCCGATGTGCTTGATCTTTTGATCACTCCTTTTACTACGCTGTTAGTTATGTCTATATTAGGGTTGTTTATAATCGGTCCTGTTTTTCATCTTGTTGAGACATATATACTTGTTTTTACAAAAACTGTGCTTAATTTACCGTTGGGCTTAGGAGGACTATTAATCGGTGGTGTTCATCAATTAATCGTGGTGTCTGGGGTTCATCATATTTTTAATCTTTTAGAGGTCCAATTATTAGCAGCTGATCATGCAAACCCTTTTAATGCGATTATTACAGCTGCAATGACCGCCCAAGGCGCTGCTACCGTGGCTGTAGGTGTTAAAACACATAATCCTAAATTAAAGACTCTGGCTTTCCCAGCAGCGCTTTCGGCGTTTTTAGGAATTACAGAACCCGCTATTTTTGGCGTGAATCTTCGTTTTCGTAAACCGTTTTTCCTTTCATTGATCGCGGGAGCGTTAGGTGGTTGTTTAGCATCAAATCTTGGCTTGGCTGGAACTGGAAACGGAATCACTATTATCCCTGGTGCAATGTTGTACATTGGTAATGGACAATTGCTTCAATATATTTTCTTAGTTTTTGTGTCTTTCGTGCTAGGTTTCATATTAACGTATCTATTTGGGTATGAAGATGAAAATAATACCAACTCAACGGACGATCATGTATCTGACGATAACAACACATGTAATAAAATACAAAAACAGACGAAGTCCAATATACAAATTCTTAAAACACCTGTTAGTGGTAAAGTGATAAATCTTGAAGATGTAGCCGATCCTTGTTTTTCAAAGGGTCTTATGGGCCCAGGTGTGGCTATTGCACCATCAGACGATACCGTTTATGCACCATCTGATGGGGTAGTGACTGTTGTTTCTGACACGGGGCATTGCTATGGAATAAAGACAACTCAAGGAGTTGAAATTCTCATACATATTGGTATAGATACGGTTTCAATGAATGGCGAAGGCTTTAACTCAAGAGTTTCTCAAGGCGATAAGGTTTGTGCAGGTGATGTATTAGGAACATTTGATTCACAAAAAATTGTATCTTGCGGGTTAGATAACACTACGATGGTCATTATTACGAACATGGATAGTTATCATGCTTTTACCGTGTTAGCGAACGGCACTATTGGGAAAAATGACAACATCATAGAAATAAAACAGTAATCAGTGTGACCATACTTACTCACGATAGTTGCATGTTACAGTACAATATATGTAGTACTCTAACTAAAGTTTTGGTAAATTTAGCATTACGAGGTGTCTTATGACAGAATTTTACGGGAGTCTTGAAGCAGGTGGAACCAAGTTTGTGGTGGCTATTGGCAACAAACAAGGAGATATCATTGAACAAGAAAAGATCCCCACCACAACACCTAAGGAGACTATTGAAAGTGTCATTGTCTTTTTTGCAAAGTTTAAAGATTTAAAGAGTATAGCTATAGGCTCGTTTGGTCCTATTGATCTTGACACAGCGTCAGAAACATATGGTTTTATAACTAATACCCCAAAGCAAGGTTGGAAAAACGTTAATCTTGTTGGTTTGCTTAAAGATGTGTTACATGTACCCATTTACTTTACAACAGACGTTAATAGTTCTGCATATGGTGAGGTTTTTGCCCGCAATAGGGCAGGGCAATTTATAGAAAACCTTGTTTACTATACCGTTGGGACAGGTGTTGGTGCCGGCATTCTTCAACGAGGCGCGTTTATTGGTGGAGTTGGCCATCCAGAAATGGGACATGTATATGTTGCAAAGCATCCAACTGATATACAAAATGACTTCAAGGGTGTTTGTCCCTTTCATACTGGTTGTCTTGAAGGCCTTTGTTGTGGACCAAGCCTTGAGGCTCGTTGTGGTGTAGCCGGAGAGAATTTAAGCGAAGATAATCCCGTATGGGATATAGAGGCATATTATCTTGCACAGGCGGCAGTTCTTGCAACAGTTTCATTCCGCCCAGACATGATTGTTTTCGGTGGTGGAGTTATGGCTCAGCCTCATATGCTTAGTCGCGTAAACAGAGAATTCCTAAAGCTTTTGAATGGATATATCTCTATTCCAGCTAATCATGATTATATTGATGTACCGTATGTAAAAGAAAATGGATCCGCTACTTTAGGTAATTTTATACTCGCGCAAAACATATTCAGTTCTTGTAGTCATGACCGTTACTGATACGTGTTGTCTTTTATGGACTGTCTATTAGCAGATGAGTCAATGGTTGCGCCTATGCTATTTCTAGGATTAGCAGGTGTTTTGATAGCTTCTTCTAGCTTGGTCTGCATTTCAATTTTTAAATTGTGGAGTTTAACTACTGTTTGCACATATTTATAAGAAATATTCAAATTACACTTTGACATTCCTTCTATTTTTGTTATAGTAAACAAGCTTGCTTTTTTGGAAGTAGCAACGTGGCTGGGTAGCTCAGTTGGTAGAGCAGGGGACTGAAAATCCCCGTGTCAGGGGTTCAATTCCCTTCCCAGCCACCAGTTTTTTTCTTCCCTTTTTACATAATCTACCATCGCAAACGCAAACAGTTTAATACGTAAATATTCCTCAATTGCGCTCAGTGTTAAAAAGTGTGAATTACTGTGTTTAACTGGTGTGACAGGTTGCGCTCGATACACCAAAAAATCCTCATGTGACAAAACATGTGACAATTTTTTATATGCATAAACAGCCTATAAATCACTAACTTTATCAACTATATTTGCCGTTTTACATATATTCGCTGGATGTGTATGAGGCATTTTTTAAAGTTTTATCTAGATATCCTTGATATAACTTTTGTGCTTCAAGACAAAACATTCAGGAGAATCTATATAAAAAAGAGCCCCACGCCGCAGCGTTGCCACGGGGGGAGCTCGTTTCGTTAAAAAATAGGCGAAAAAGCGGACTCAGTCCACCGAACACCTATCGCTCTTAATATACTACAAATAGGTATACATGCAAACACATGCATGGCAGCAAGCAAACAAATCGTGAAAAATAAGCCCACGGTGTCTCGAGTGAGTCAGCGTGGGCATTATTAATTTCATGGTACACCCGCCTGTGCCACAGTCAACACAAACGGTCTAGACTACCTATGCAAGCTCTGTTGGCCATACACAATCGTCGGGCATGGTTGCAGACCCATCGGCAATATCAGAAGGAATTGAGCTATCCGACTTCATAAGTTCTTGGATACTTACAATCTTAAATCCATCTGCAATAAGCTTATCCAAGATTTGAGGAAGAGCTTCTAGGTCTTGATCGCGCTTTCCGCCACCGTCATGCATCAAGACTACGCTACCAGGAGTAACATTTTTTAACGCGCCATCAATAATTTTGTTCACGCCAGGCTGTTTCCAATCAAGTGTATCTTGTGTCCATAAAATCTCGGATGATACAATGCCTTGGCTATCGAGCCATGTCTTAGTTGTAAAATCGCCATAAGGTGGTCTAAACATTGTAGTTGTAATGCCAGTTGCCTCTGAAAGCGATTCTTTCACCTTACTAAGTTCTTCACGTAGCTGATCGGGCTTTTTCTTCGATAAAAGTGGATGCGTATAACTATGCCCCGCAATATAGTGGCCTTCGTCCAGTACCTTCTTAGGCTGCTCTTTCATGTTGTCAACATTTTGACCAATGTTAAAGAATGTAGTTTTGATACCTCTGTCTGACAAAATTTTAAGGTATCGATCGGTATAAATGCTTGGGCCATCATCAAACGTAACAGAAATGAGTTTTTCGCCATTATCGGGCTTAATATTTTGTCCGTGAATGATACAATTTTGTACCTCTTGAATTACATCGCCATCTGCGGTGATACCAGATTCTTTACCAGTTCGGATTTCTTTTTTACCGACTTTGCCCCATTGTGCAACATAGCGCACCGTTGCCCATGCTACACCGGTTGTTGCAAGCTTTGGTTGGGTTTCTTCAATTTGTACGTCGTAGTCTTCCATGCGATTGTTACCGTTAGCGAAGTTTACATGCTCACCACCAGCAGCGCGCCAATTGGCAAACTCTTTTTCTTCAAGGTCACTGTCATCTATAGAAACACTATAGGGATAACCTTGCGCATCTTGCAAAACACTACCGTCAACTGCAATGTAGTTACCTGGCTCCACAGAAAGACCAGCCTGCTTATAGAGATCGTCAAGCGTTGTACCTGGACGAACCGATATCTTTTGGTCGTTAACATAGACGTCAACTTTACGCTGCAACCATGCAAATAAGCCAGCTCCAACAGCAGCAGTGCCAATACATCCCCAGATAAAGCGTCTTCTGGTTACGGGAGCTTTTTTGTACGCTTGTGCTGCATACGCAGCGCTTGGTTCTACAAGCTCGGTAAGTACACCGCGATCGCTATCAACAGAATTTCTTTTATAGTGGCTCATTACATCAAGTGGCGCTTCAACATGATTAGAAAAAGAGCCAAAGGTAGTCTGTGTATCCTGATTAGTATAAGATGCTGGTTCACCGCTATTATCTACTACATCTGTAGGCTTTTCATGAATTGTATCTTGATGATAAGCTTGCTGCTGCAACTCTTTTTGCTCTTCCTGTTTGACAAAAGATGCTGCATGACGAGGGTGTGAATGTTTACTCTGCATACGTTTTCCAATGGACATTTTTACACACTTCTTACAATATAGTTACAAACAATATAGTATCTAAAAGGTACTATAGTAAGTCAAATAGAGGATATACACCTCTTATATTACTACCCGTAAGTTTAGCGTTGTATTGATATATAGAATAGGAGTTTATATAAAATGCATAAGAAAAATTTGGATTGGTCTGCGCTCACATTTGCATACAAACCCTGCGATTATAGTTATGTATCAAACTATAAAGATGGAGCATGGGACGAGGGTTGTCTTACAACACAACACAGCCTTACTATCTCTGAATGTGCTGGTATTTTTCATTATTGTCAAGAGGTTTTTGAAGGGCTCAAAGCTTATTCAACAAAGGATGGCCGCGTTGTTTGCTTTAGACCCGATCAAAATGCACAACGCATGAGTGATTCTGCAAAGCGTCTGTGCATGCCTTCATTTCCTCAGGAGCGTTTTGTAGCAGCAGTTGAGGAAGTTGTTCGTGCAAATGCTGCTTGGATTCCACCTTTTGGATCTGGGGCTACGCTTTATATTCGTCCATTTATGATCGCAACTGGTGACGTAATAGGTGTTAAGCCTGCAGATGAATACCAATTCCGTATTTTAGTAACGCCAGTAGGTCCATACTATCAAGGTGGCGTTAAGCCAGTTCGCGTACGCGTGCCAAAATATGATCGTGCAGCACCTCATGGTACCGGAAACATTAAAGCAGGTCTTAACTATGCTATGAGCATGTATCCATCAGTTGAGGCTCATAGCTTAGGTTTTGCCGATAACATGTACCTTGATCCTCAAACACATACCTTTGTAGAGGAGTCAGGCGGCGCAAACTTCCTGTTTGTTGATGCGCAAGGACATCTTATTGTTCCTCAATCGGCAACTGATTCTATTTTGCCTTCTATTACCCGTAGATCATTAGTTGATGTTGCAGAAAAACTTCTTAACATCACCGTTGAAGAGCGTCCGGTGCGCTTTGATGAAGTTCACAATTTTGTTGAATGCGGTATGTGCGGTACAGCAGCTGTTATATCACCTGTTGGTGAAGTGCAAAATGGGGAAGAAACCATCGTATTTGGCGCTGGCATGAAAGAAGTTGGACCTGTTATGAAGCTTCTTCGTAAAACGCTTACCGACATTCAGTCATCAGAGCGTGAAGATACCTTTGGTTGGGTTCACGAAATTACTCTTGAGGTATAATAAGGAACGTTATAGTTTGTCCATATACTGATGGTAAAAGGATGATGATTGTGGCACAAAGGATTCAAGGAACAGAGGATTTGTACGGCGACAACATGCGTGCATGGAACTTTGCGCTTACCTGTGCGGCTGAGCTTTTTAATACGCATGCGTTTGACATGATAGAAACTCCTGCGCTTGAGCAAGTTGATACGTTTGTTCATGGTATTGGCGAATCTTCAGACGTTGTGCGTAAAGAAATGTTCAGAGTTTTTTCTGGCGCTTTGTTAGAAAACCTTTTAAGTTCTCAATCTGAACAACATCTTAAACCTAAACAGCGTATGGCACTTCGTCCCGAAGGAACCGCAGGCGTTGTGCGTGCTGTGGTTGAACACAATCTTATTCCACAAGGTGCTTCTCCGCTTAAAGTTTGGTATGGTGAAGCAATGTTTCGTGGAGAACGTCCTCAAAAAGGTCGTCTTCGTCAGTTTCATCAAATAGGTTGCGAATGGTTGGGTGCTGATGATCCATGTGCTGATGCCGAGTGCATTATGATGCTTATGGAATTTTACACGCGGATGGGTTTTGAGTCCAACCAGCTTGTTTTACATATCAACTCTATGGGCGATCAAGCTTGTAGACCAGCTTATCGTGAATCTGTTCGTGCTTTTATCAATGATCACCAAGACGAGATGTGCCCAGATTGTCTTGAGCGCGCAACTATCAATCCTTTGCGCGCGTTTGATTGTAAAAATGAGCATTGTCATGAGATCATGTCTGATGCTCCTCTTGCAAAAGATAATCTTTGTGCTGAGTGTAAAACTCATTATGAACGTGTTAAAGCATTTCTTGATGAAGCACGTGTTACCTACGTTGAGGATCCAACGCTTGTGCGTGGACTTGATTATTACACGCGCACTGTCTTTGAAATTGAATGTCCGCAAGCACACGTTGGTTCCATTGGTGGCGGCGGTCGCTATGATGGACTGGTTGAGCTCGAAGGAGGCCGTCCTACCTGTGGTTTAGGCTGGGCGCTTGGCTTTGAGCGTATGATTTTGGCACTCCAAGCATTTGGCACACAGCCATGGAAGACTGCACCTGCTTGTGTGTATGTTGCATTTACGTCTGATGCCGAGCGCATGTATGCGTTTAACGTCTGTGCACAGCTGCGAAAAGCAGGTATTCGTACCGAATCCAATTATCAGGGGCGTTCCCTTAAGAGTCAGTTTAAGCAAGCCGATAAATTAGGTGCTCGTTTATGTGTAGTCATCGGCGAGCATGAAACTCAAAATCAATCGGTTACCGTGCGCGATATGCAAACGCATGAGCAAACAGAAATTCCATTAGCCAATCTTGTTTCAGAGCTTATGGCAAAACTCTAACAAGTGCGCGTGCTGCAATATGTGCGTGTTGAATGGCTATGCATTATTCAAATGCATAGCCTAAGTACAGAACCATAAATATTGACACGATTGTTATGAGCGCCGAATAAACAAGCGTCATTACCGTTATTGCAAAGTATATCGTCTTCCATACGATAGTTACTATGCGTTGTTGCGTGCTCGTTGGTTTATGGTTTTGTGTATCGTCTTTTTGAGCTAGGTTTTGATAAACTTTGATTCCTATCGAAATTGCAAGCAAGATATACGCAACACAGTTAACGCCAATAATAACATAGAGTACGTCGAATGTTGGTAGAGCTAGTGAAAACGGTAAAAATTTAAAAGAGATTACTGCAAGCATTAAGATAAGAGATAGAGCATGTAAGACTTGCGATATGCGTGTAAGATTTTTCATCTCTGACCTTTCTATGTCTTTTGATACATGTACAGTATACTATAGCTAAATTGTTACATGAGAGGAGCGGCTATGAGACACCATAGTGCCTGTACCACCATTTTAGTAGGGAAGAAAGCTTCTATTGACGGTTCAACCATGATCGCGCGTAACGATGATACATTTAGACCTATTACGCCGCAAAAGTTTATTATTGAACCCGCGCGCACAAACGATAAAGGAAAAATTTTAAAATCTTGGCTTAATAAATTTAGCATGGAGCTTCCACCTGATGCTGATAGAGTTCCTGCAGTTCCTAATGTTGATTATAAAAAATGCGGTTATTACGATGAAAGCGGAATCAACCAGCATAATGTTTGCATGTCATGTACCGAGTCTACTTATGGTAATTCTTTAACGCTTGCATTTGATCCTCTTGTTCGCGATGGTTTAGATGAAGACTGCATGCAAACCGCCGTGCTTCCTTATATTACCTCGGCTCGCCACGGTGTTGAATATTTAGGTTCGCTTATAAAAAAGTATGGTAGTCCTGCAGGTAACTCGGTGTTATTCAGTGATAAAGATGATATCTGGTACATGGAAATTGTAACAGGCCATCATTGGGTTGCACAGCGTATTCCTGACGATTGCTATGCTGTTGCTCCTAACTGCGTTTCTATTGAATGCGTTGATTTTGACGATCCCGACAACTTTATGTACAGCGAAGGGATTCGCGAATTTGTGGATACACATCGTCTTAATCCTGATCGTAGCTGTTGGAACGTGCGCCATATTTTTGGTACCGCAACCGATGAGGACAGGCATTACAATACCTCTCGTACGTGGTATGTTCAAAAATATTTCAATCCCGAGCGTGCCCAAGATCCTGAAGATTTTGATCTTCCGTTTATTTCTCGTGCGCAAAAGCTTATTACGCGTGAGGACATCCAATTTTTGTTGGGCTCGCATTATCAAAACACTCCATACGACCCACTAGGTCATGGCCAGGATGCCGACAAACATAAGTTTCGTCCCATTGGCCTTAACAGAACTCAAAATGCTCATATCTTGCAGATTAGAAACGATGTTGCAGACGATAGAGCGGCAATTATGTGGCTTTGTATTGGAGGCCCTACCTTTACACCGTTTATTCCATTTTTCACCAATATGAATGATACCGATGCTTCGTTTAAAAACACCAGTATGACGTATAACGCGCGTGACGCATGGTGGTATTACAAATCGCTTGCCGCGCTTGTAGAGAGTCACTATGCTCACTTTGCGTTGCCAAATGCCGCGTATCTTGATGAGCTTAATCGTTGGTACCGTGCGCGTGTTGAAGAAATTATTGAGCAAAGCCGTAATCTTACGGGTGATGAGTTAACAGCGTTTTTGACAAAAGAGAATC